>JBFEVX010000073.1:0-19212 GCA_041546685.1 Bacteriovoracaceae bacterium
AGGACATGCAGAGAGTTACTATAATTATATAAATGGACTTTACCAAGGGAAGAAGGATCTTGGGCAAAAGGCACTCGTCTCACTTTTGAAGTCTTTACATTTACAGCAGAAGACTTTGGATCTGAAGCATCAATCTCTTTTCAATGAGAAGCTAGGTTCTCTCCAAAAAACCTTCTCTCTATCAGAGCTTGAAACAGAAATGATTACATTTTTATTCTTAATCGAAGAGAACAAGATTTTTGAAGAACATCTGTCAGACCGTCTAGGTATGGACAATTTCAGTAAGTCTATTCCCTATTATGAATCAGCGTTTAATACAGACAGGGTGAAACTGAGAAAGATCATCAATACTTCCGGAAAATTACACAAAATAGGTATTGTAGAAACATCTTCGAGACGAAATATAGGAGGCGTAGAGCTTTCAAGTCACGTTATAGAATATCTCACAGGTATCAATGAAAAACACATCACTGATATTTATTTCAACAAACCGGATGAAGAGAGAAAAACCCTTCCCCTTTCAAAACATCATATTCAAAAAGAAGAAGTCGAGGTGATAAAACTTCTTCTAAAATCCCCAGGTGGTAAGAATATTCTTCTCCACGGAGAGCCTGGAACTGGGAAGACAGAGTTTGTGCATTCTCTCGCTCAAGACCTGGGAATGAATCTCATGTTGATCAGCTCCTACGATCCTGACTCTAGATATCCAGGAAGTCATAGGAAAAGTGCTCTGGCAGCAGCTAGCAACCTACTTACGGACGATTTGGACTTGATCCTGATAGATGAATGTGACGACATCCTCAATTTAAATGTTGACCTTTTCAATAGCCGTGGTGAAAAAGCATGGATCAATACTTTCCTTGAGGAGTCCAAGATAAAGATCATCTGGGTTTCCAATAAATCCAGAAGCATCATGGACTCCACGAAACGGAGGTTCAACTACTCTTTAGAGTTTCAAAAGCTCTGTGCAAAAAGACGATTGAATATTTGGGAAAATCAAACGGAAGAAAATCTCCAAGACCTCTTCACTCAGGAGGAGCTAGAAGAGTACTCACAAAAATTCGAAGTCAATGCCGGAGGTATTGCATTAGCTCTGAAAGATCTTAAGAAAATCATGTCACTCGAGGCTGACAAATTAAAGCTAAAGCAGACTTTGGAACAAATACTGGCACGACATCAAGTTTTTGCGGTTGGTTGCCCGAATAAAATAAACGATATTAATCATTTCTATGATCCAGCATTGATCAATACTGACATCTCGACAGATCTATTGGAAAGTAAACTCGAACGATGGCTTTCGTCAGTTGAACTCCAAAAAATTATTCCTAATTTCAATCTACTTTTCCAGGGTCCCTCAGGAACAGGAAAAACAGAGTTTGCGAAGTACCTGGCAAAATCCCTTGGAAAGAAACTTCTTGTAAAGAGAACAAGTGACATCTTGGATAAGTATCTCGGAGAAACGGAAAAGACCATTGCTTGGATATTTCAGGAAGCTGAGGAAACCAATTCGATTCTCTTTCTCGATGAAGCGGACAGCCTCTTCCAAGAAAGGAAAAGTGCAGACAGACATCATCAAGTTCAGCACACCAATGAAATGCTCGTTCAGATGGAAAACTTCAATGGGATTCTCATCTGCTCTACAAACAATTTGGATTTAATGGACTCAGCTGTTCTTAGAAGATTTTCTTCAAAAGTGACTTTTGATTATCTGACAAATGTAGGGAAACAAAAAATGACTGAGCTCCTCTTTGCAGAATTCAATTTTACTCAAGTGGACTATGAAAGAATTTTTGCCATTTCCCATCTGACACCTGGAGATTTTAAAAATGCCTTTCACCAGTCTCTTTTGGACGAATCCATGTGCAAAGAAGAGCTCATAAAGTCTTTAGAGAACGAAGTTTCGTTCAAGAAAGAAAGTCGATTGAAAATCGGACTATGAATGAATACTCATCAGGATCTGGATATCATTCCGGTCGAGATCACGGACTATGTCCTTTGACTCGATCGGCATTTCATCTGAATTGATGTACTCATAGACAAGTTCTGCAATTTCAATCGTAGGTGAATAATAAAGATCTTCATCGTCTCTTTGGAGATCGTTTATGATCTCCACGATAACCTCCTTTTGTCGGTTGTGGAGAAGATCTTCTCTGTGTAATTCCATTTGCGGTTTCACAATATACTCCTCTTGAATTTATTTATACCATATCCCAAGATCGCCATACAGCGCATGGAACTGATGTCAAACCGCATGGAAATTATCGTTTGGCTGAATTTTGACTAATTGTCCCGCACTCGCAATTTCAGAGTTTTACAGTTAACATTTTGATTGAGAATTCAACCCAGTGAGGACTGTATGATCAGAGTTTTTGTCACTTTTTTTTCAGTAATTTTTCTATCTACTGCCTTTTCTGGTAATGAATCTGATCTCTATAAGATTCAAACAAAAAATGTAAAAAATAAGGCCATCGATTTTTCCGCTTATAAAGGCAAGGCGGTTCTTTTCGTCAACACTGCTTCTCGTTGTGGCTATACACCTCAGTTTGAAGGACTCCAAAAGGTTCATGACAAGTACAAAGCTAAAGGTTTTGAAGTTGTTGGGTTTCCCACCAATGATTTTCGCCAGGAAGATATGGAAGGTGAAAAAATCGCTGAGTTCTGCAAACTTAATTATGGGGTGAATTTCACCATCTTGAAAAAAGGACACGTCAATGGAAAGGATCGGCACCCTCTCTATCATTACCTGATCAAGAACTCTTCGACGCCCTCTGAAGATGTCAGTTGGAACTTCGAAAAGTTTCTTGTCGATAAAAACGGAAAAGTGGTGGGCAGGTTCAAATCAGGAGTTGGACCGAATAGCTCTGAGCTGATCAACTCCATCGAAAAGGTTTTGAAGTAACAATCATTCTTTAGGTAATGGGATGAATTCCGTTTCATTTGGAACGCTGGCAAATTTGCCTTCGGCCCAATCTTTTTTCGCCTGCTCGATTTTTTCTTTGCTTGAAGAAACGAAGTTCCAGAAGATATGACGTTTCTCAGGGAACACCTCTCCTCCAAATAGCATGAATTCAGCATCTGAGTCGGCCTTAAAGGAAACGAGCGCCCCTTGTTTGAAGATCACAAGTGAGTAACGATCAAATTTCTGTCCCTCAATTTCTAGTACCCCTTGTGTTACATAAACCGCTGCTTCATGCTTGGTTTCTGTTTTGAAAGAGTACTGGATCCCAGCGTTCATCTTTCCATTCAGATAGAAGAGGTCGGAATAAACAGGTACTGGTGATTTTTGTTCCTTAAATTCTCCCGCAATCAAGTTCATCACAAGACCTTCTTTCTTTATAACTGGTATTTGGTCTTTTTTTAGATGGGTAAAGTTTGGATCAACATCCTCATGTTCCTTAGGAAGTGCCACCCATAATTGAATTCCTTCGAGAACTTCAGGCGGATTCTTGGGAAATGATCTCTCACTATGAGTAATTCCTTTTCCCACAGTCATCCAATTCACCTCTCCAGGCTTGATAGTAAGCTCATTCCCAAGACAGTCTCGATGAAGGATTTCTCCTGAAAATAGATAAGTGATTGTTGCTAGTCCTATATGAGGATGAGCACGAACTTTCATCTCGTCTTTACCACTCAATGTCGCCGGCCCCATGTGGTCCCAGAAAATAAATGGCCCGACCATTCTCTTTTGTGGGTCGGGCAAAGACCTTCTAACAGTAAAGTTGTCACCTAGATCTTTTTCTTTTGGTTTTATCACCAATTCAATTGTACTCATTATTTATCCCAGCATTGGAACTTCCATCAAAAGAAGTTCAACATCTTCAAGGGCCTCAAGCGTGATACTATCCACAGCTTCAATACCAATTCCGTCACGCTTTTCAAGTAAAGTGTCTCCTACTTTCAAAGATCCATCTATAACAAAAAGGTATACTCCATTCTTATCAAGATATTTTTTGTATTCTATTTGCGTCCCCTTCTCTACGTTACTTAGGGAAAAGAAGGCATCCTGATTGATGGAAGCTGAATTGTCTCTTCCATCTGGAGAAACCACCAATTGAAACTTGTTCTTACGTTCAGCTTCCTTAAATTCCTTTTGAGAGTATGAGGGATCAATTCCAAGCTTCTTTGGTAAAACCCAAATCTGTAGAAAGTTAGCTTCTTCTTTATCTGAGTTATTGTACTCACTATGATAAATCCCATGGCCAGCAGACATGGTTTGAATTTCACCTTTCTTAATAGCATATTCATTTCCGAGTGTGTCTTTGTGTCTGAGACTACCAGAAATTGGAACTGAAATAATTTCCATATCTCTATGAGGGTGAGTTCCAAACCCCATCGAAGGTGCAATCACATCGTCATTGATCACTCGAAGAGCACCGAAGTGCATGCGCTCGGGGTTGTAATAGTTCGCAAAACTGAACGTATGATAACTTTCAAGCCAACCATGAAAGGCCTTGCCTCGCGAATCAGCTTTATGAAGAATCGTATTCATTGGATTCACCTTTTTTTTTGTTTTCAATAGACTACCAAGGCCCATGCCAAAAGCAGAGGAGGCCCCAAACAGTCCGATTATTTTCATGAGAAAAGATCTTCTTTTCATGTCTCTATTATCGACTGAATTTATATAATTTAAAATTATTATTACTTAATAAAGAGTATAACTTAAAGTTATGGCGATATGTACAAAAAAGCCCCGGAATTCCGGGGCCTTATCTAAATAGACTTACTTATCTTTTTTACGAAGGGCACATTGGCCGTCTTTACAGTCAGGCGAAGTTTTACAGTCATGCTTCTTGTGCTTGTGCTTATCGTGACCACATGAAGATTTTTTCTTCATGTCACACTTTCCACCTTTGCAATCACCTTTTTTGAGTTTGCACTGTTTTCCTTTGCAATCCTCAGGGTTGCCTTTGCACTTGCCATCTTTGTTTTTACAACATGACATGTCCTTAGCACATTTTCCGTCCATACACTGCTTACTATGCTCTGATGGACAACAGCCTTTTTTCTTATTGAAATGACCACATGATGTGATGAACATTAGGGCCATTACCATAGATAGAATTTTAATTAGTTTCATTTCGATCCTCCGATATATCGTGTTAATTCAAATGCTTGAGTTTTGTCTATTTTACTCAGGCAATCGGAGGTCTGAAAAGGCGGTAATTATAGGAGCGTGGACTTTCTTGCCCTGAGGGAAAAAAGATCTGCCCCAAAATTAATTCAGGTTGAATTAGGATAGGCTGCTCTACAAATTGACTTATTGTGCAGACAGAACAAACCACCATGCAGCCTGACGAGTGACCCCGAGATTTCTTGCTTTCTTGGTCATGGTCTTTTTCTTCTTGCTTCTTTTGATGATGAGGACAGTGATCACTACCTTTCAACTCTTTCTTATGCTCAGATTTCACCATGTCACAATGGACATGACCAAAAGCTCCAGTTGAGCTCATGAATCCGATAATAAAAAGGAAAGACACAAAAATTCTCATAGTGCCATTATCGGACAATTTTCACCTATGCCAAAGAGTGGAGCGCAGAGTTGACAAAAAATTGACCAAAATCCCCTTATGATTGATCCTCTTTAAACAATTGTAATAGAGTCGTGAAGCCTTTGGTTTTTGGACGATCAACATGTGAGATCAGACAAATATCCACACTGAATTCTCTCTTTCCAACCAGCTTCAAATGCTTGAATCTCTCGGCCACAGGATTAGGAAGTACAAAGATCCCATTCCCTTTGGCACCCAATGCCGCCAGAAGTTCGTAATTAGTAATAGGAATATGTTTGTAGTCTTTGTACCTGTTCAAAACTTTATTGAGTCCTATCATTTCCGGACTGTAGTAAATCACCTGCTCGTGATCATTCAATTTTCTCGACCACAGGCCGACATATTCTTTTCTAAGTTTCTTGATCACAAGATTTGGATGCTGAATCGGATTGGCGACAATTCCTAAATCTATTTCATGATCAATGACTCCTCTCGTGACCTCTCCAGAACTCTTTAGAATAAAATCAATTTCAAGTTGCGGATACTTTTCCATCGCCATGGGAAGAACGGAAGGAAAAGAGTCGATGGCCACCGACTGGTGTGCTCCAATTAGATAGCGACCGGCAACAGTCTCTAGCTCTTCCCGACTTTCTTGCAGACCCTGCTCCCAGGAGTCTTTCATCTCGAGAATTTGCCGTTGAACTCTATAACCGAGCTCAGTTTGTTTCAGTCCTCTTCCTTGTCTGATGAAGAGTTCACCTTGCATCGATAACTCAAGCTTTTTCAAAGCTTTTGAGAGGGAACCTTGCCCCATATTCAAGTTCTCTGCCGCTCTAGAGATATTGAGCGTTTCACAAAGCGTGAGAAAGTATTCAAATTCTGGCAAAAATGGAGTCATAAGCATTCCTTTCAGGAATACATAGTATGGTTGCTGCACTCTTTCAAGAGGTGTTTGAAAAAGATAAAAATGTTTCACCGGCCAATGAAAGGCCTTTGAGGAGGAAATTATGAAGAAATTTTTTATTATGTTGTGCGTGCTTGGTAGCTTCGCACTCTCATTTGAGTCCCATGCCCAATTGGCGCCGATCATGCAGCAAATCAGTGCCGGTTTCAAGGCCAGCTTCAAAGCAGCAGCACGAGGAGATAACTCTGCAGCTAACCAGGAAGTCGTCAAAAATCTGGGAGAACAGATCGCACTTGCAGTCAACATTCTTCCTCCAGGAGTCAGTCCAGATGACACCGAAGTTGTTACCAAATACCAAGGATTGATGAATGAACTACTTGAAAAAGCAGTTCAACTTGAAGACACATTCGCAACAAATCCGATGAACAAGGATGCCGCTCTGGCAATCTTGAAAGAGATGGATGCTCTAAGGAAGAGGGGTCATGCCATCTTTCGTTAATTTCTCTCTATGTTTTGTCCTGCTGATGGGAGCTCTTATGAGCTCCTGTCTGCCTTTTGACAACAAAAGTCCGGTAGAGTTCACCGATCAGCGAGTTCAACCAGTTGAATCTCGAGATGATCGAAATGATAACGTCATCCCTATTGAGGCCAGCTATAAAAGCGTCAACGAACATCTGATCAAAAGAAGCTGCCTTGGTTGCCACAACTCAAGTTCGCCTAGAGTCTCCTTTGAAACTGAACAAGACGTCCGCGACAATGCAGAGGATATTGCTTTCTACATTGAAAATGGCTGCGACCTTGGCTCTTGCATGCCACCCGAGGGAACCACCCCAGTCCCTACTGCTGAAATCCTTAGTTCCTTCAAAGAATGGGCGGACGTGATTTAATACAGGATTTTTCCCCACCTTTTCGTGTAAAATAGGGGCACGAGGTGGTTATGCCAGATGATTTGGTCAAAAAAATTCTAAAAATCTCATCCAAAGGTGATCAGGCCATTTACGATTATTTCGTTAAGAAAAAAATGGTCTCTGAGGACTTGGTTGAAAAAGTCCGATACTCAAAGCCTAAGGAAGTCCTCTCTCCTTTCTATCCTCACAAGGTTAAAATTGATCGCGTTCTTTACGAGAATGAAAAAAGAAAACTTCAAATCGAACTCATAAAATTTCAACGTTGGGTAAAAGAAAATGATCAGAAAGTAGTTCTACTTTTTGAAGGACGTGATGCCGCCGGTAAAGGGGGAACAATCAAACGTTTCACCGAACATATGAACCCACGGGGAGCCAGAGTGGTTGCTCTCGATAAACCAACAGATGCAGAAAGTGGTCAGTGGTATTTTCAACGCTATGTCACTCAGCTTCCCACCAAAGGCGAAATAGTTTTCTTCGACCGTTCCTGGTATAACCGGGCAGGTGTTGAGAAAGTTATGGGATTCTGTAGTGACGAACAGTATCTGGAATTCGTTTCTCAAGCTCCCAAATTTGAAGAGATGCTTAATAAAAGTGGTATTCATCTGATCAAGTTCTGGTTCTCTGTTTCAAGAGAAGAGCAACTCAGACGTTTTGTTGCTCGTATTCAAAATCCTTTGAAGAGATGGAAAATCTCACCGATGGATCTAGCTTCACTTCCCCATTGGAGTAAATATACTGAAGCAAAAGAAAGTATGCTTTTTTATACTGATACTCCTGAAACTCCTTGGACCGTCATCAAGTCAGACGACAAGAAGCGTGCACGATTGAATGCTCTTCGCTATGTTCTTCATCAATTTCCTTATGACGGTAAAGATATGGGCAACGTCGGCGAACTCGATGAAAGTATCATTGGCCGCGCCAATGAAGTCTACAGCGAGGAGGAATTACTTCACGCCGAAATGTTCGATAAGTAGTCTAACCACTCTCCCAGAACTGAGTGTAAGCTCCTGTCCAGTTCAATTGGATTTTTCCTAGCTCTCCGCCTCTATTTTTTTTGACGTAAACACTGGCCTCACTTTCTGTTTGATCTTTGTCTCTGTCGAGAAAAATGACCACGTCTGCATCCTGCTCGATGGAACCACTGTCTCGTAGATCTGAAAGTTTTGGCTCTTTGTTGTCCCGTTTCTCAATGTCACGAGAGAGCTGACTCAAGATCAGTATGGGAATTTCCAGTTCACGCGCTAGAACCTTCACTCCCATACTGATCTCCTGGACTTGGTGAACCATGTTCGAATGCTTTCCATGACTGCGAATCAGTTGCAGGTAATCAATCATCAGTAGTCCTAGTCCATGCTCCATTCGAAGCTTGATGGCCAGTCGTCTGATTTCAGGAAGAGTCAGTCCTGCTTTATCACAGATATGAAAAGGCATATGCGATGTTGTTTCAACAGCTTTGCCCAGATTGCGAAGATCATTGTCAGCGAATTCTTTTGTCTTGAGTTTTCTTAGAGGGACTTTTCCAACAGAAGAAATTACTTTCGCTAGAATTTCATTACTTCCCATCTCAAGAGAAATGAAACCCACCGGAGTCCGATAGGCATTGGCGATATATGTAGCAATATTGATAGCAAAGGAAGACTTCCCAACACTGGGTCTTGCGGCCAACACAATCATCTGCCCAGGGCGAAAACCCATGAGGATCTGATCCAAACTTGGAAAACCAGTCCTCAAACCACCATCTCCCTTTTGTTCTTCAAGCTCTCGAAGAAAACCTTTGAGCGTGGAATTCATTGGAAGAAAGCCTTTCTTTTCTTTTTCTGGATCAGCTAGCTCGAGCATCAACGATTCCAATGTCCTCGTCGCTCCTTCCGGGTCTTCATGATATTTGAATCCGATTCCTTCCAGTGTTCTTCCGCTTTCCACAACTTTACGTGCTCGCGAATGCTTCTTGATAATATCCACATAATCGAAAGCAAAAGCTGTCGTAACAGGAATCTCAGAGAGCATCAAAAGGGATTTGTAGCCACCGATTTTTTCAAGCTGACCACTCTCTTTAAGCTTGTTTCTAAGGGTCACCAAATCAACATTCTTCCCCTCTCTGACAAGCTCATTCATCGCTTCAAAAATGTATTGATGTTTTTTGATAAAGAAATCTTCTGAGTTAAGACAGTCTGTAAGCTCAAAAGTCTGAGGATTGAGCAAAAGAGTCCCTATCAATGCCTGTTCAGACATCGCGTCGTGAGGAAGAGTGTGCATTCTGTCTCCGTGAATGTGCTAAAAAATAAATGTAATTAAGTTTTGTGTGAGATATTTTTAGGTTAAACGACAAAAGAATTTTGGGCCACCACAAATTTCTGTCATGCTCTGTCCAAAAGTAACCAAATTGAATGGTTACTCACACTTGCCGCGACAAGCTTCTAAATATCAAATTTCTCATTTTTGGAGACGAAGTCGAACAATTTTTTACAACTCCCTAAGCAACGAGTTTTAGAACACTCGCTTGTCCATCAGGATCTGGAGTCTCAACAACTCCTGATGTATGCTTGATGAATTCTATGAACATGGTCCAGGCCTTAAACTGTTCATGTTGGCTGTCGCTGAATTTTTCAGGAAACTTCGAAATAGAAAACACTCCCCCAATTGAAACGACATCTTCTGTTGGATCAGAAAGACTGAGAACTTCAAATTCAAGTGGAACGTAATATGTCTTGGCAAAGTACATGTTCACGCGAATGATTTCACCTTCTTTGAAATGAAGATTAGTTTCCACAGGAAGCATTTCAAAACGACAACCATTTTCAGAAATGTCGACTAACTTAACTTGCTCTGCCTTCACTTCTCCTTCAGCATCTGTGATCTCAGCTTTTAGATAATTTTCAAAAGCTGCCAAGTTATGTCTGATGTGTTCCCGTTTATTTTTGAAGTTCATCTTTTCTCCGTAATCAATTTCATTGAACATGGTTAAATACTTATCGGAGAAAAATGCTCTTGATTTTATACACTTAACGCTGTTTACATTTCTAAAGAGGTAACCATCGCTAACTGCTCGAAATTAAGTAGTTTTTTTTGAGCAAAAAAAGCCGACCAAAACACTCTCCTCGGGTTTAGAAATTTCAAAAAGACTTACATCGGATCACAAAGCGTGTTGCTTCAGAGAGAATGTTAAAACTTATCATTCAGGAGGAAATATGAAATTTCTTGTTACAGCACTGATGCTGATCTCCACTGCTGCGATGGCAAACCTCCATCAAGCTCCCCCAACATTAAACATCAACAGATCGACCAAAGGTATCTTTGTCGACTTCACCAAAGTGAAATCAGAAATCACTTACAATATCAAAGCAAGAACTGCGAAGGTTGTAACAACCATTGAGTTCAATCAGGCCGAAGAAGGAAGCCCTGTATTCGATCTGGTTCCAACTCCAACAAGTGTTTCCGTCAATGGAAAGAAAGTGAAAACAGAAGTGACTTCACTTGATGGTGTTTCTACTGTCAGATACGTCAAAGAGACTCTTCCAAAAGGAACATACAACCTAGTTATCTTGAATGAAATTGAAAAAAACATCAGCTGGAGTTCTGATCACGTGAAGAGTGCTTTCTGGATGAGTGATCTTTCCGACAGAAGATATCTAGAGCAGTACCTTCCGACCAATCTTGAATACGATCAATACAAAAATGATATTGAAGTTAGAATTCTTGGAACTGACGAAGAACACGTTCTTTATACTAACGGTGAAATCACCGAGCTTGCCAAGAACTACTGGTCAGTCTCATATAGAGATGTCTACACCGCCAGTTCACTCTTCTTTCATCTCACAAAGAAAGGTCTGATTCCAGAGAAGAAGCAAGACTACAAATCTGTCGATGGAAGAACCATTCCTGTTACTGTTTATACAACTCAAAGTCTCGACAGATTCATGACAAGAGCACTTGATGTTCTAGCGGAACTAGAAAGAGATTACGGCCCATTCCCACATGACAAAGTAATTATCTACGGTGCCGGTTCCGGTGGGATGGAATATTGTGGAGCTACGATCACTTCACTTTCTGCTCTTGGACACGAGCTGACTCATAGTTATTTCGCCAGAGGTGTCATGCCTGCTCACGGGAACTCCGGATGGGTCGACGAAGCCGTCGCTTCTTGGAGAGACAGTGGTTATCCAAGCTACGATGAGTGGAGACTTTCAAGAACCTCCATGGCAGGACATTCAGTCTATAAAAGAACAACTGACAGAGCTGCCTACTCATCAGGGATGAAGTTCATCGGGCATCTCAACGAGAAATTTAAATCCCAGGAGAGCTTTAAGGTTTTCCTCAAAAGATTTTTCGAAGATAGAAAATTCAAGCCTTTCAAAACTCCTGAGTTCAAGAAAGCAATTGAAGATTACTATAATGCAGACGTAACAGCTCTTTTCAATAAGTACGTCTACGGTACTGAAGGCCTTGATGAAAGCCACAAAGGTCATGAACACAAAGAAAATGAATATCACCCTCGTTTGAGTGAGCAACAACTCCTCGAACTCCTTTGAACCGAAAGGTCGGCTCCTACCGGGCAGTGGGAGCCGGCTTTTTTATCAAGCCATATTGCCCTCTTCTTCTTACCCAGCTAAAATCTTCTCATGACAGACAATCAGGAAAACACAAAAGACGAAACCTTCTTTAAGATCTGCAATAGTGTGATGAAGATGGAAGTGGCCAAAGGTCATCTCGAATGGCGCTTGAGTGATATCGCCAAGGATGCAGATGTCACACGCTCGTTGATCTATTATTATTTCGGTAAAGAGAAGGACCTCATCCTTGAAGAGGCCTTCCGTTACATGATTGATCTCTTCTATAATCTTGAAAGAAAAAACAGCATGAACATCATCGACCGTTTGAACTTCGTGCTTGGTAACCTCAGGAATATGCCTTGGGTCTTTGTTCTTTTCTACCTGCAAAAAGATGCAGACAACAAGATCGGTGAATTGATCAGAAATGCAGAAGCCAGACTATTGGAAATTTTCCAGGAAGATTATCCCGAGCTCGACGAGACTGCCTTCAAAAAACTTTATGTTATTCAGCTGGGTTGTGTTGCTCACAAGAATCTTTCAGACCAGGATGTGACGGCCATTTTCATGAATGAATTACAGCGTCTACAGAATCCCCAAGCCTGAGCCAATCCAATCTCTCTCGAAATACTTTTTTGAACTCACTTACTAGCATGACTTTTTCAATCATTCCCATTTCGACAAAGTCACCAAGATCATCTCGCTCCATGGCCGCATTCATTTCCCATACAGCATGTAATCGTTTTGAGCTTGAAAGAAGTTTGGAGATGATCTGATTCCCCATGATTCCGATATTAGAGCCCTCGAGAGCAACTACCGGTTGACCTCCGAAGAAATAAGGAAAGCAGACAATCGAAGCACCACCATAACAACGGCCAGTGACGACCCCCATTTTGAAATACGGATAATCCATGATCTGCATGGCAAGTTCATTGAGTTCACGGATCATTCCTTTGTCGTTTTCTTCAACTCGAGGATCTGCTCCCGGAGTGTCGACAAATGAAAAGACTGGTAATCTCATTTTCTTGAAAAGCTTTAAAGCTTCAGAATACTTGATAATCGTTTCAGTTCGAAACAGGTTTGGTCTTCCCGGAGGATTGATAAAAAGTCCGTACTTGAGTCCCCTGTAGTTAACCAGATAAACTCTGACTCCCACCTCAAGTTGTTCGAAGACTTCCCTCTTCTCTCCAGGAATGAGATCAAGTAGTTCGTTCAGGGTTTGTGGAATCCTGTCAATTGGCGCAGACATAAGATTCCTCCTGAGGAAAATCCAACAACTCTTCAGCGCCAAGGTTCTGATAACGGAGAATCTCTCTCATTCTCTCCATCACCTCTTTCTTGTCTTCCACATTCTCGTGGACGAGCGCACTGATGTGCTGTTGTTTCTCAACAGAAGCGATCTCGTCAAAATCTACAGATTGACCGAAAAACATCTTAAAGACTTCCGGTCCAGTGAGATTTAAGGTTGATTTTGATTTGATTCCAAACCGGTAATCACCAATCTCATAGATCAAGGCCCCAAGTCCCAGGCAAGAACCAACGGCCGCAGTCATGAACAGATTATCCTGCACAAAATCTTTCAACTCCCTCAAAATTGAAAAAGCATGAGGAAAAACTTTTCTTCCTTCCATGATACGAACACCAATGGTTTCAAGAAAGAACATGACTGGAATTTTTCTACGCCTCATTTCCCTCAAGAAAGCGCAGACACGATCGGAACTTTCGACGCCGAAAGATCCTCCATAGATTTTGAAGTCGCAGGCAATTAGTCCGACTTCCTGACCGTTCACTTTCCCCACTAAAGTAATCAATCCATCAAATTCCTTTCGCAAGGATTTGTGATCGTCTGGATTGATATAAAAAGAACAGACAGATGAATCGAACAGTGATTGATACTGCTTCAAGAAAACGACTTCTGATATATCACCATGAAAAAAGTAGTACTTGTTCATGACTAACCCCTCGATTGCATTATGGAGAAAACGGGGACAGAAGTCATGGCTTACCGTTGACGAAAACTGGGTATTTTCGTCTACTAATTATGCTCCTAACATACTGATTTCACAGGTCGTGAAGGCCAAGAACTGCCATTTTCCTTTGTCAGTCTAAGAACAAGATTTGAACTGCTTTTGAATCGAGATATCAGACATTTAGCTTCAATATTCTGGGTCTTCTTTTCCTCTGCTATAGAGGAAACAGGCTGCATGCTAGAATGATCTTAATGATGATGCAGATGCTAATCGCAGTACTATTACTGACGTTGATCCCATTCGATAACTCTTACGCCCAAATCCGTTGGCCTTGGCAAAAAGAGACTAACAAAGAAGAAAGGCCAACTCCTGGCTCGGCCAGGTTCGTTTACAACAATTGTGCCAGAGAAGTGAAGCTTCACTTTCTTGAGCAAGTCTACCCAGTCAGCAATCTTGAATTCAGAGAAAAAATCGTCAAGGATCTTTCTGAAAAACCCACTGATGAAACTCCAGGTTATGTGGAAAGAAGAAAATGTGAACTCAAAAAGAAGCTCGATAACATGGGCCTCGACAACCTCGTCAAGTTTATTGAGCAGGACTTTTCAAACATCACCAAGCTTTTGATTGAAGCTAATGTGAGTTACAGCAAATTCAAATCAGCAGATCAGATGCTTGAAAAATGTCAGCAGGAGACTGAAAAGAAGCACCTCACTCTCCTCGATGCATCTCAAGGAGCTTACAACCTCACACCGATTCCAGGTTATAAGCAGGTTGAAGTCATCGACAATCCTGACACAGGATTCAAGGCCTATGTTCTGGAAAAAGAAAATCTAGCACCAGGAGAAAAGCCGACTCGAATCATATCAATTGCGGGAACTGAAGATTCAACTGACATGAAAGCCGATCAGACCCTTGGTCTTCCTCAATATATTCAAAATCAGGCCAAGATCTCAAGCATCGTAAAAGACTTTATTAAAGACGGTGGAAAGATTCAGTTCACAGGCCATTCTCTCGGCGGGGGACTTGCTCAGGCCTTTGCTCACAAGGCAATGGTTGACTTCAAAAAAGAGAACCCTACAAAAGATCCGATCTCAATGAACCAAATTGAAGTGGTTACTTGGAACGCATTTGGGGCCAAGCCGTTAATTGAGATGAGACAGAAATATGACGAGGACCTGATTGGAACTCGCTTTGCTGACCAGATGGTTCATTACAGAACTCAAGGAGACAGTGTTTCAAGACTTGGTGAATATCCTATGGGTCAAATCAGAACCATGAGTACCAAAGGATTCAAAAATTCAGATTTCAAGGGAACCAAAGGTTATTTTGGAATGAGTTTAATTCCGCAATTCAGAGAGAAAACCAAACTCAATAGAGTCAACGCCCATAATTTCCCGGCCCTTCGGCGTTCCATTGAAGAGTATGGTCTTCAGACCAGCCTTCCCGGAAAAGATCCTGAGTCCATTATTCCAGCTGGTACTGCAGCTAAAATCATCGCTCGTTTTTCTGACTTCTCAAGGTATGAAGATGTCGGCGAGTCGGAACTCGCCCTCAATCCCTAATCACATGCCGCGATCTTATGCATATTAGAGTTAATGAATCTCATGAATCGCAAGTGCCCTTTGCGTCCTTCTCTTAATACTGCCCAGTAGCTTTTCTCGTAAAAAAGTTTTCCCGATCGACGAAGTTGATTTCGAACAATGTACATTCCACAACGAAGATTGACTTCAGGATCATACATATCTCCACCATTGTCTCTCCCCTCTTTACCGCCTTTTGGAGTGGAGCCGTCTCGCTTCACACAGCCGTGAGCTCTTGAATTTGGGGCGTCGATTTGAAGAAGGCCGTAGCTATCGTGAGTACCAGGCTCAGCATAAAAACATTTAGGATTATAATTACACTCAGCTGCTGCAATTCCAGTCATGAAGATTACCCAGAATTTTTTTCGATCTTCTTCTTTCAATGAATCATAATTGGAACATTTGAGTTTAATAACTTCTTTACTATCCAGCTTTCGAGTCAATAGTTCATCTAGATCATTATCTTGAATGTCCTTTTTGATGCTCTCGATCCATTCTTTTTTGAAAGTGTTGCCTTGTCTTGTGACAAAACTGAGTTGTTTATCTGCTGCAAACAAGTCTGCTGTCATCATTACCAAAACAAAAAGTACGATATTTCTCATGACTATCTCCCGCAATATTTTGGGAGAACTTAGCAGAAAGAAAAAAAAGGTGGGAAAAAAGTCAAAAACTACAAATTGCTCCCGGCCTGCTCCCAGGAATCAGATTTCTTCCTTTCCAAGAAACGAGTACATACATGGAAGAAGAATCAAGGTGATGACGGTACCGAAGGCAAGACCCCAGCCCATAGTGAGCATCATTTCTGCCAACATAGAATCATATCCGGCCACACCATAGGCTGTTGGAAGGATTCCCACAACTGTAGTCAAAGTGGTCACGACAATCGGTCTGAGCCTGGTGGAGGCAACCCTTGCCATCACGGCCCAGCTGTCTCCAGGAGTTCTTTCGATCTTGTCGATCATGACGATGGCATCATTTATCACAACACCGATCATTCCAAGGGCCCCAATAGCGGCAAAGAAACCGTAAACGGACATGCCATGTAGATAGAGAACAAAGATTACACCTGCGAGACCGAAAGGAACGATGGAGAGAACGACAAATGGTTTTCCAAGTGAATTGAACATCACCACAAGAATCAAGTAGATCAGAATCAATACCATATAGACAGAGTTCAAGAACTCACGCCCACTCTCTCTTGAATCTTCAACTTCACCCTTCCAAGCGAGTATCGTAGTTGGATATTTTGAATAAACTTCTGGAAAGACTTTTTCCTCGAGTTCTTCGGCCACTTCCAAAGGAGTTGCGTCTTTATTGTTGGCGTAAATGACTGTTGTTCTCTTGTAGTCTGTTCTTTGAATATTAATCGGACGTTTCACTTCCATGATCTCGACAACTTTCTTGAGTTCGACCAATTGACCTTGATTGTTTTCAACTTTGAGCTTTAAAAGATCTTCAAGCTTTGATTTCGCCTCGTCAGGGACACTTAGTCGTACATCAACTTCCTCTTCACCTTTATTGATAGAGTAAAGAATACTTCCTTCAACGAAAGCTCGAAGTGTTGTTGTTACTTTTGCCGGGGCAATATTGTATTTGATCAGCCTGTCCTGAAGAATCTTGAACAGGAATTCATTTTTCTCAAGTGGCTTGTCGATTTCAACATCGATTACTGTCGGCATCGCCTTCATTTTTTCTGCCAACAGCTCGGCAATCGCCGCTCTGTTCGCATCATCATTCTCCTGAATCTGAAGCTCTAATGAGTTACCGGAAGAATGTCCCCAACGACCTTTGATAAACTTCACCTTTTCAAGCCCAGGTAAATTTTCAGTGGCCGCTTCCCATTTCTTCATCAGCTTTCGAAGAGGATCAGGCCTGTCATCAGCGGGAATCAACTCCACAAGGATGGAAGCTTCATTTTCTTTGACCGCTCCACCTCTTCTTGAGACAGCAATCGAAGAACGTACACCAACAACGTTCTTGGTATCAGCAACAAACATGTCTTCAATCGGTTGAATGTACTTGGCCGTATCAAATCTTGTGGCATCCTTACCAGCTTCCACTTTAATGAAAACTTCTTTGGATTCCTCTCTCGGGAACATCACAAACTTCATCTCTTTGTTGTAAACAAAGACGGCAGATCCGAGAAGCACCACAAAGCCCACAAGAATTGGTATTCTAAACTTGAAGCATTTTAAAAGAAAATTAGCGTAACGCTTTTCAATTTTATGAAACCACGAATCGGTTTTCTCAACGGTGTCGTACTTATCCAGCAATGGTGTGTGACCTGACATATGTCCAGGAAGAACAAAGTAAGATTCAATCAAAGACCCAATGAGCATGAGAATTACGATACCAGGAATATAAGAAACCAATTTCCCGAAGAATCCATGAAAGAAAAAGAGTGGAACAAAGGCAGCACAGGTCGTAACAATTGAAGCGAAAATTGGCTTGATCACTTCATAAGTTCCTTCGATTCCAGCTTCCTGGAACCCAAGCCCCTCTTCCCTTTTTCGAGCGATATTTTCTGCAATGATGATGGCATCATCCACAACGATCCCAAGTACAATGATGATTCCCGCCAAAGTCATGTTATTGACCGTGTACCCCATCAAGGTTGCAACCATCAGGGTAAAGGACATGGAAAAAGGAATACCCATGGCAACCCAGAAACCTGCTTTGGCATTTAAGAATATCAAGAGGATCAAAACGATGAGGACAAATCCCATGATCCCGTTGGCGGTGATGATCTCTAGTCGATTGACAACGTCATAAGATTCGTCATCCATCATCACGATTCCAAGAGGTGAATCTTTATTGGCCTTTTGAAAATTGGTGATAAATTTTTTAACAGCGGCCTGAGCTGTCAAAATATCAGTCGAGACAGATTTTTGAACATTCAAAAAGACACCTTCGTGTCCGTTGATTTTGAAAACAGAAGTTGTTTTTTCAAATCCATTTCTGATTTCAGCGATCTCACCAAGTTTGATTCCAAGTCCTTCATAGTTTCCGCGAAGGATCAGGTTTTTAAGAGAGTCCACATCTTCAAGTTCGTTGAGAGCAGTAACTTTACTCTCCCCCTTGTCTTGCATGGCCCCAATTGGAACTCGAACGTTGTTGGCCTGAATCTGACTTCTGATTTCAGAAAGCGAAATTTCAAGATCGCGTTTGTCATCCGGGTTCACTAGGATCTGAAGTTCCGGCTTTCGATAATAGGATTTATCCACAGAGCTGACTTCAGGAATGGAAATTAATTGATTTTCAAAACTGAGGGCAAACTTTTGAAGCTCGGTCCTTTGCTCAGGACTTAAAAACTTATGACCTTTGTAATAAAGTCCGATATCAAGAATTGCTTTGGCCGCTGACTTGAACTGTCTAATTTTTGGAAGGTCTCTAACTTCACTTGGAAGATTGGCACGAAGAACCGCATCTTTGATTTCCTGAACGACTTCTTCCTTATCGGGGTAATCATCATCAAGAGTAATTCGAAGTGAGCTGACTCCAACACTTGAAGTTGTCACCAGTTCTTCAATACCAGTGACACCCTTAAGTTCATCTTCAAGTGGTTTTGTGACAAAAAGTTCAACGTCTTCGGCCGGTGCACCGGGATATACTGTTGTAACTCGAATCCAGTTGGATTCAAATTCCGGCATCTCCTCTTTTCCGATATTGATCCATGAAAATACTCCCATCATGATCATTCCGAAGAAGATCACGTTGGTCAGCATATGTCTGGTCGCAAAAAAGGTGATCAGATTTTTCATTCTAGTTTTTTACCACCTTACGGTACAGATAGCCACCTGCAAAAATAAGTCCG
>JBFEVX010000060.1:0-22425 GCA_041546685.1 Bacteriovoracaceae bacterium
GAAGAGTCCACAAGAATACATCTTGGTTCAACCGGTTTTTCTGAGAATGTAAAACCGATGATAATGACTTCTTCGCCCTTCTTGATCAAATGTGCAGCTGCCCCGTTGATACCTATGATTCCAGTTCCTCGCTCTCCTGAAATAACATAGGTTTCGAGTCTGGAACCTGAAGTGTTGGATACGATGAGAACTTTTTGTCCAGGCCATAAATCACACTTATCAAGAAGATCCTGATCGATAGTGACTGAACCAATGTAGGAAAGGTCAGCTTCCGTGACAGTGGCCTTATGAATTTTACTTTGAAGAAGTTCTCTCATATCGAGCATTTATAGAGGACAACCGGGATTCTGACAACCGCCTGTGAAAGAATTATTTCACACTCTTAGGTCCCGGAATTCCTAGGAAATACAGGATAGAGGTCATTGGGCCGTGACTCATATGATGCTCCGCTTCTCTTCTGACCACATCTTTCGCATGAAAGGCAATTCCAAGTCCTGCAGCAGAAAGCATTGGAAGGTCATTTGCTCCATCACCAATTGCCACAACTTGTTCCATACTAATGTGCATTTGTTGAGCAATCAGATTTACAAGGATAGCTTTTTGTTCAGCATTGACGATAGTACCAGTGATATTACCAGTAAGCTCGCCATTGATGATTTCAAGCTCATTGGCGAAAGCATAGTCGAGACCAAGCTTTTGCTTGAGAGCGTTGGCAAAATATGTGAAACCACCAGAGATCAAGGCCACTTGGTAACCAAGACTTTTTACGGTTTGAATAAAGTCTTCTACACCTGGAGTGAGGGGGAGACGGTTTAGAATTTCATCCAGCTTTTCGGCCTTTAGACCTTTGAGCTGTGAGACCCTGGCCTTGAGGCTTTCGTCAAAGTCCATCTCACCGTTCATTGCTTTTTCAGTTATTTCTCTGATCTGTGGACCAACACCTGCTTCATCTGCAATTTCGTCTATCACTTCTGTTTGAATTAGTGTCGAGTCCATATCAAAGACAATCAGTCTTTTACTTCTTCTAAAAACATTGTCTTTGATGAAGGCCATATCAACACGATGTGAAGTGGAAACATCTATCAGTTTTTGCTTTGTCGCTTTCAGTTCGAGACCTGCAGGAACTTCAGTCATTACTTCAAGAGAGGTGAATTCTCCTGGAGAAACTTTATCGATTCTTTTGATGTTGATCTTTTGATCGGCCAAGGTTGTTGCAACATCTCGAATGAATGCCGGTGTGATTTCATCCACAGCAACACAGTTGAGGATGAAGTTGTTTTCCGTGATTGTTTCTTTGATATCATCTTTCTTGGTGATTTCTTGATATTGCAGATCAAGACCCATGTCTTTGGCCTTGAAGAGAAGGTCTCTAACAATCGGAGAGTGACCGTTGTTGGCACTTTTTATTTCAAGAACGAAAGAGAGGGAGAGTAGTCCGTGAGTTACGGCCTGTCCCATATCAAGAATCCTGTCACCAGATGCAGCAGCTAGCTTCATCATGGAAGCGGTAATACCTGGTTGGTCAGGCCCTGAAACAGTGATCAAAAAGATTTGTCCATTTTCTTTAACTGGCATCGATAGTATCCCCGGATGTTTCTTCATTCTTTGTGATGTCCGTAGAAGGCTTCTGTACCTCCTTCTTGTCGGACAATTTCTTCTGTCTTTGGAGCTTTAATTTCTTAACCAGGTTCACTGAATATTCGAGTGCCGAGTAAAGTGAAAAAATACTGGCCAGGTAAATAAACAACGTTCCCATCAATGGCATGGGGATTCCCCAAGGTTCTTCATTGGCCATCAACATTGGTATGCCGACCATTTGAAAAGCTGTTTTCCATTTCCCAAGAGAACCTACTGGAACTGAAAAACCTCTTTCATTTGCCAGGAGGCGAAGTGAGTTGATGTACATTTCTCGAAGAACAAGAATGATAACAATCAAGACTGGGATTCTTCCCAGACCTTGAAGCATGATCAAGCTTGAGACAACTAGAAACTTATCAGCAATCGGATCGAGGAAACTTCCAAAAACCGTAACAATTCCACGCTTTCTGGCAAAGTAGCCATCAAAGAAGTCTGTGACAGAAGCGGCGACAAAAGTCCATCCTGCTATCCAACCCAATGTGCTGTGGAATGGTTTTATCCAGTCTAGTTCAGTCAGGTTTAGAAAGAGGCACCCTAGAATGACCGGAATCAGAAGAACTCTGAAAATGGTTAGTCGGTTGGGAAGATTGTCGATTTCCCACTCATTTTTGGGTGTTGAGGCAGTTTTGTCAGTCATGTTTACTCGCTTGGCAAAAACTATCAAACGGCCCTGTAAAAGTCCACGACTTAGTACACCTGATGATGCTCTAAGTCTTGGAAAAGACAGGAGTGTTTTTCCCTCATGAAAAAGTTGTAGCACCTAGGTAAGATAATAAGGATACCAAAACCCAAGGAAGGATTATGGAAAGACATCTCAACCTCATCAAAACTGATTACCAAGAAACAGAAAAGCGAATCTTTCCGCGTTTTCCTTTTACCTACCTGACATTCAAGTCGAAAGATACAGAGTCACGGGTTTTCGAAGTAAAAGACATCAGCTTTTCAGGTATGCAACTCAGTCTTAAAGACGGTGGTCATGACTATATTCCAGGGACAGAAATTGATGGAACCCTTCATTGGAAAGGAGCCAAGCTAAAGGCGCTTGGCAATGTTAAATGGGTAAGTGGTCAAGAGCTAGGTGTTGCTTTTATCTTGAGTTCTGTTTTTGAAAAGGAAGTGAAGAATTTCCTGTCTGTAGAAAATATTGTAGCTGGTATGAGACCAATTCATAACTCTGGGCTTGATATTGAAATGCCGGCCAATCTTAAATATTGGTTGCGTGCCGACGGACCGGTTGAAGTTTTCATCTGGCAACATACAGACGGTGAAATCTCAAGATTCCAGATCATCTTGATGGACAACTTTCTTGAGTGGGAAGATGGAAAAGGCCTGAAGACTGGTGAGGTGGCAGAAAAGCGAGATCTCGACACACCTTTGGTTAAAGAAGATGAGTTCACCTTCCGCTTTACGGGGGAACTCGATGAGTCTATTCTTGAGTTTGCCCGCAGCGTTGTTGCCAAGCTTCCCGAGAATTACCTTCCTGACACAGCTAAAAATTTTTTGGAGACAAAATTAGGCCTTTAATCGGCTAATGCCTCCTGTCATCACTGTTCAAATGACCTTCCTCCCTCTATAATCGGGGCGATTTTACAACATCATTTCGAGAGGGAGTTATCTATGAATCGTAACCTGGCATTGGAATTTGTCCGAGTCACAGAAATGGCGGCCATCGCATCAGCACGTTTGATGGGTCGTGGAGATGAAAAAGCAGCAGACCAGGCAGCCGTCGATGCCATGAGAACAATGCTCGAGAGTGTTGATTGTCAGGCCACTGTGGTGATTGGTGAAGGTGAAAGAGATGAAGCTCCTATGCTTTACATCGGTGAAACCGTAGGAAGCGGAAGCGGTCCTGAACTTGAAATTGCTGTAGACCCACTTGAAGGAACTACAGTTTGTGCAAATGGTGGAACCAACTCCATTTCAGTGATGGCGATTGCAGAAAAAGGTGGAATGCTTAATGCCCCTGATACTTACATGCAAAAAATTGCTGTTGGTCCGGAAGGAAAAGGCATCATCGATATTTTAGAATCTCCAAAAGAAAATCTAAAAAGATTGGCCGAGGCCAAGAAGTGTCGTGTTCAAGATTTAACTGCGATCGTTCTCGACAGACCTAGACATAAAGAACTTATTTCAGAAATCAGAGATGCTGGTGCTCGAATCATGCTGATCGGTGATGGGGACGTTTCTGCAGCAATCGCGACATGTGAGCCCGATAGCGGTGTTGATATTCTTTTTGGAACTGGTGGTGCACCTGAAGGTGTCATTGCAGCAGCTGCACTAAGATGTCTTGGAGGAGATTTCCAAGGAATTTTCAGACCAAGAAATGATGAAGAAATTGAAAGAGCGAAGAAAATGGGAATCGAAGATATGACTCGAGTGATGAATATCGAAGATCTTGCTTCTGGTAATGTCATGTTCTGTGCCACGGGAGTGACAACAGGAAACCTTCTGCCTGGTGTTCAGTTCAAAAGCTGGGGAGCAATCACACACTCAATGGTGATGAGAAGCTCTTCTGGAACAATCAGACATATTACAGCTGAACATCACTTTGATACAAAACCGAGGTACTAAGATGGCACAAGCAGACATTGAAAGAACATTCTCTGTTCCTATTGATAAAATTTATTCGTGTATTGTTGACTATGCCTCGTATCCTGAATTTGTAGACGGAGTAAGTTCAGTCAAAGTTCTCGAGCAAGATGACAATGGTGCAAGAGTTGAATATTCACTTAATATGATCAAGACATTTACTTATGTTTTGAAGCTTAAGCATGAAAAACCGAACAAAGTTTCTTGGGAACTTGAAGGTGGTGACATTTTTAAGAAAAACAATGGTTCTTGGAATCTTTCTGATCGCGGCGACGGGACAACTGCTGTAAAATATGAATTGGAAGTTGATTTCAAAGGATTTGCTCCTAAGGCCATCATTAACAAGCTTGTTGCAAACAATCTTCCTAGTATGATGGACCAATACGAGAATCGAGCAAAATCCCTCTAAAAAAGGATTTTTATGAGTGACGACAAAGATCTTAAGATTGGTGATGTAATCAAAAAAGTTGTTTCCATTGGTGTGGGTGCAGCTTTCATGACCGAAGATGCAGTAAAAAACGTCCTCAAAGATATTCCTCTTCCTAAAGAGATTGTTAACGGTCTTTTGCAAAATGCTAAAAATGCCAAAGCCGATTTTGCTGATGGTGTAAAAGAAGAACTTGGAAAGTATCTCAGTAAAGTTGATCCCAAGACTTTACTCGACGAAATGCTTGATAACTACGATGTTGAAGTGAATGCAAAATTCAGCTTCAAGAGAAAGTCATCGAGTGATGTCACTCCCAAAGACAATGGGTAATAAGAAAGAAATCCAAAACCAGATCAATCATTTCATAGAAGAGTTGGCACCTGCCAGACTGCTTGCAGTCAGCAAGTATTCTGACCTCGAAGATATCATTCATGCTTACGATGCAGGTCAAAGAGATTTCGGCGAGAGTCGCGTTCAAGACTTAAAGTCCAAGGCAGAAGAACTCAGTCAACGTGGTTATGAAGATATCCGCTGGCACTTTATAGGTCATATTCAAAGTAATAAGTTCAATCGACTGTTGAAAATCCCCGGTTTGAAATACATTCATTCCATAGACTCTTTTAAAGTGCTTGAAGAACTTTTTAAAAAAGAAGATCACTTTGAAGGGGATTACCTTCGCTTTTTCTTGGAGTTTAAAACTACAGGTGAGGAAGAGAAAGCAGGAATTACTTCTTACGATGAGCTTGCCAAGTGTACGAACTTTATTTTGAACCATCCCCAAAGTAATTTTATCTTCAATGGACTTATGACGATGGGTCCGATTCGCACTGAAAATTTTGAAGAAGATGCCAGAAGGTCCTTTCGTAAACTCAGAAAGACTCGTGATCAGTTAATGGATGATTTTGACCTTCCAAGACTCAAACTTTCCATGGGAATGAGCTCAGACTACAAATTTGCCTTAGAGGAAAAAACTGATTGGGTGAGGATCGGAAGCTCAATATTTAAGCAATAAGCTGACTTTGGTCAGAAAAAAGAAGATAATATACGTATATTCACCACGTTAGAACCCTATCGAAATTTCATATTATATCCATAACTTGACGCGATGTGAGTCAGTTGCTAGTTATGCCCTGAATCAATTCATTATAGTTTTTTGCTCGGGAGTGAGAGATGCTTGAAACGAACACTAATGGACAAGACTTGTGGGATAAGGCCGTAAGAATGGTCCCTGAAGTATCACTATTGTCTTATGTTAATGGAACTGACGCAGACAAAATTAAATTCGTCGATGATCTATTTGGCGGACTCAAAGAATATGGATTTGTTATTCTAAAAGATCATACTGTTGACCAAGTCAAAGTTGATAAGGCCTATGATCTCGTTCATGAATTCTTCCATCTTCCAACTGAAACTAAGATGAAATATTTCGATCAAAATGGTGGTGGTCAAAGAGGCTATACACCATTCAAGGTTGAGCATGCGAAAGACAATCCTAATCCTGACCTGAAAGAGTTCTGGCACGTTGGAAGAGAGCTTGTTGAATCTAGTCCTTATTTTGGTGTTTATGCTCCTAACATGTGGCCGACTGAAGTTGCTGAGTTCAAATCAGTTCTTCTAGATCTTTGGAATACAATGGATGCAGCTTCAGTACTTCTTTTGGAAGCTATTGGAAAAGGTCTTGATGCTCCAGAAGGATATTTTAAAGATCTTGTTAAAGACGGAAACTCAATCCTCAGAACCATTCATTATCCTGCGACTAAGGGTGAAGATACACAAAATTCAATCAGAGCTGCAGCTCACGAAGATATTAATTTGATTACAATGCTTGTTGGAGCGACTGAGTCAGGTCTTGAGCTACTTGATAAAGATGGGACTTGGCTACCTGTCAAATCAAAACCGGGACAAATTGTTGTTGATACCGGAGACATGATGAAGCGTCTTTCGAATGAAGTTCTTGGAGCCACTACTCACAGAGTTGTTAATCCAGACAACGATGGAACTGCTCGTTTCTCCATGCCATTTTTCGTTCATCCACACGCGAATGCATCTTTGAAAGTACTTCCTAGCTGTGTCGGTGAAGGTGAAAAATGGGGTGATATCACCGCCAACGAATTTCTCAATCAGAGACTTCGTGAAATCGGTTTGATGTAAAAAATGTCATTAATCAGTCGGCAGACGGGCCTTGTTCTGTCGACTGTCTTTAGAATTTAAGTCCAATTGAAAATTTAAGATTGATGATATTGGTGGTTTGAACATCATCATTTTCAAGTTTTTCTTCCATTGAAATACCTTCGCCAACACCTTCAAGTAGAAGAGCATATTTTGGTGAGAGGGATTTCTTATATCCTAGTCTTACAATAGGGGCGAGGTAAGCAATACCACTGTTAGTTTCTTCATTGACTGTAGTTCGAGTCAATCCGATACCGCCTCCAAGAGCAGCATAGATATTATCTTTACTTCCTTCCATCGCTGGAAAATTGTAAACAAGCTCACCCATGAGCATGTATCTTGTGGTTGGAATTTCCAGGTTTGATTCATCGATAATGGCCGTTTCTTGATCAATTCTTGCACCGATGGCAAATTCTATATTTTCAAATATTGTATTTGATTGGTAACCCTCAACTTGAAATCCACCGCGGTTGGCCTCTCTTTCTGCATTTGTTTCTGAAACTGATTCCCACATGGCCGCGGAGACTGAAAAACGGAAAATTCCGTAACTTTTTCTTTTCCATTTGGCGGTGACTTTCTTTTGTTCAACGATATCTGCAATCTTGATAGATACTTTTTCTACATTGTTCGAAAAGGTCACATAATCTTTTCTTTCAAAAGGAACTTCGGCCCTCTTGTCGAGTGGAACCCATAGACTGTGGTGACGAGTTACTTCTACTGCACGACAAAGAACTGAAAAACTGTCTGTCGAAAAAAGTGATTCTTGTCCGACTGCGATTCCTTCTTCGAATCCTCTACGAACGACGAAATTTTTCTTGGTGGTTGAAACGGCCTGGACGATGACAAGTTCATCATTGGGAAGTTCCCAAGACTCTACGAGAGGTTTTTTTGTTTCCGAAAAAACAAATTGACTGAACAACAGTACAAGTAAAAATGAAATCCATTTCATGTTTAAATTTTATCAGGTTACTCGTGCATTGAAAGAGGGGGACCGAATTTGTCCCTTAACTCACATGACTACTCTTTAATCCTGATCGTTTTTGTAAATTATCGAATTTCTGCTACTTTGCCGATGCCGACGCCAAAAAAAAGACACAACTTTTTGGCCTGCTACTGTTCTGTGATACCTGAGAAACGGTGTTAAGTGTCTGAAATAATTCGAGAAATTGTGGTACCTGACAACTTCACTCTTTGAAATGAGAGAATAACTAATAGAGAGGGACTTACCCTAAAGATAGAGGGAGAAATACTCGATAAGTAAGAGTGGTTTAGTGACCGAAATTATGAAGAATTTGCAAAAAACTTTTCCATTCATGTTCGTTCTTTTGTTGACCCTTGGTGGTTGTATTGGACAAAAGGGTGAGAAAAAAGCGGACTGTGCCGCCAATCAAACTTTTGATCAGAGATCAAGACAGTGTATTGGTGCGCAAAAGCCACCTCAGCCTCTACTGGATGACATTACCATTTTCGAAGACCAGGGTGCTCAAACAATTACATTGAACTACACTGACCCAAATGGTTCTGAAGCAAACAACTGCAAGATCAATTTTACTGATACCAATGTCTGGATGAGAGCTCCTGAGTGGGATACTGCTGCTAGTAGAGCAGATCAAACTTATTCATACGGTTACATCGCGGCCAATGCCATCAATCCAATTTCATTTCCAGTGCAAAGAGGGGATGCTTTCGCTCAAGAGGCAATTGCTCGAGCGGCCAAGCTGAATGCTGCTGCCGCCAGAACAAATTCTCAAATGTATCAATCAATCAGAGTTGTTGCTAATGCTGTTAGGCAAATTGGAAACATTGCTCTTGGTGTACCAGATTCTATTGTTCAGGCCAGAGGAGCTGACGCTCTTGCTGAAGCTGCCAAAATGGATGTTCTTGCAAACCTAATCGAGAATATGTGTTCATGTGTCGGTGGAATCTGTAAGACTGTAGCTGTACCTGATAAGAATTGGTATGGAAGCGTTGGGTTCACTTACTCAATCAGCGACAGTTTCGGTACTGGTCCTGTTGAGCAAGTAACATTGACAGTTCAAAGTATGAACGATGCTCCTCATCCTCAACCTCAGAACGTCAATGATAATGAGCCTACAAACTCATCTCCTGCTTCAATCATTTTTACAGTGAACCCTGCCAGGGATGTTGAAGACGATATCTTCTCTAATTTCTTTACCTATACTGTAACTAATGGATCAAATGCTGGGAGTTATATTCAACTACCTAAAGGTCGTCTCTACGATTGTATGGGAATCAATGGATCAGCTCCTACTGACAGAACTTGTTTATACATTCCAACAGATGGTGATTTGTTTGGTGTCGGACAACAAGCAGCTGCGTATAACTTTAATGGAATTGATTGGTTTGCTAAGTCAACTGGAGTTTGGGGCAACGACATCAAAGTGACTTTTGTCGAACATCCAGTGACTCGAATGGGTGGTTTAAACGGTGCCGACGGTGAAAAAACAGTCGATATAACTGTTGTTGGAAAAGAAATCACTATTATGGTTGAATCACATGCAGAAACAGTTGGTGTTGATGTCTATGATGCGCATACTGCTCAAAATGTTGTTGATGCCATCAATGCCGATCCTTATGCTTCCGCTCTTTTGACTGTGAACCCTGTCTCGCCAGCTTCTCCTGTGACGACTGGTACAGTAACTTTGGCATCAGGAACTGATGGTCATGACAAGATTGAATATACTGTTAATGATGGTATTTCCAATTCAACTTGGAGTGGTGTTGTCTCAATCAACATTTTTGCGATGGATGATGAACCACAACCTACAACATTTAATCTGGCCTTGAATGAGGATGCAGCATCTACATTGACTCTCAACTTTTTCGACGCTGAAGGGGATACAGCGAATGTCGCTCCTAACTGCGATATTGCATCTTTGAATGCCAATATACAGGCCAGAGGTGATTGTGTTTGTGCCGGAACATCATGTAGCTTTCCAGTTCAACTAATGCCAAATGCTAATGGAACTGCTACATTTGACTACAGAGTTCACGCTGGGGCCAATAGCCCTGGTCCTTATACAAACCCTGATGTGACAGTAACTATAAACGCTGTAAATGATCCGCCTTACCCTGTTTCTTCGCAAGTTGCTGCCAATGAGTCTGCTACGGCCGCTCCTGCTTATGTGACATTCTCAATTTCTCCAGCTTATGAAGTTGAAGGTGACACAAATCTGACTTATAAAATAACAGCATTACCAACACAGGGGACAATCAGTAATTGCGCTGCTCACACTGTTGGTGCAACCATCAATACATCGAACACATGTTATTACATGCCAGGAAATGGTAACTCAAACGGTATCGGTGTCGCAGGTCGAACTGCAAATATAAATGATATTTTCTATACCTCTAGATTTGCTGGTGCTCATAGTAATAAAATAAAGATACGCATGGATCAAACTTATGGTGTAGCTGCTGGCTCTCCTGTAATTCTGTTTGATCAAGAAGTTGTAACTGGCGAGTTGCATGTACAAATTTTAATAGACCAAGCAGGGACAACGAATTCACTTCAAGTAGCGACTGCTATTAATTCCCATCCTTATTTAGGGCAAATTATTTATGCAGATATTGCGCCTCTTGGAACAACTGACACCAATACCACTACTGCTCAGTCGACTTTTGCACAGGTGGCACTTGACTCAGGTGTTGCTGGTGTTGATCCTATGGATTTCTTGGAATATGAAGTCGTTGATAGTTCAGGTGCTGGAAACAATACTTCACTCTTTAAAGGTCGTCATCATATTGTGATGACTGCTACAGATGATACACCTGCTATTTGTGATTATTCCAAATTCAACGAAGCGAATGAATGTGGTCTTAATGGTTGCATAGATTCTACCACACCAGTTGGAAACATAACGCCAAGTAAAGAAGGACTTCTCTTTTATCACTTGGATACTGGCGTATGTTATCGATCAAAAAATCTCGACAATTCAGGAGCTTTGACAAGTAACGACTGGATTATCGCAGGTGGATATGCAAAGACGATTGGAGATATTACTTTCTACAGAGAAACAACAACAGGTACTGTTAACATTAACAATACACTGTTGCCGTCTTCACCACCAACTTGTAGTGTTGCAGGAAGTGATTATACGATTGATATGGCCTCAACAGGAGCTACAGCGACAGCAATTGTCGATGCCATTGCGACAACTCCTGCTTGTGCTGCCGACTTATCAGCGATTGTTACAGGTGTAGGTACAGCAACACAAGGAACTACATCAAGCGCACAAACTTTGGAGGTCGTACCGGCAATCAATGATCGAACTGTTAATGAAATGGAAAAAGTTGTCATTGATGGTGTTAGAGTCGATGAAGGTGGTGGTGACGCTACTGAAGATGGCGACGCAATGGAAATTGCTAATGGTGCCAGTGACATTACTAGTTCTAATCCAATTCTTGTCCCAGTTGATAAAAATAATATCAAATTCTACTATGCTGGAAATTTAATTGATCCAGTTGGTGCTTGGAACTATGGAGATACAACTGCACTTCCATTGGGTGATGGTGGTGCAAGTGCAGATCTTGATGAGTTTAAAATAGTCGTTACTCCTGCCATTAATCAAACAGGTAGTTCAACCATCAGTTTTAAGATTAGTGATGGAGTAAAAACCAGACAAGTAAGTTTTAAAGTAACTGTCAATCCTGTTGCTATTCAACACAATGGTTGGAAAAATATTTCAGCAGTTGGTCCAGGTATTGATGCTAATGACTTGGTGACTGATATGTCCAAAGTCTGTAATTACTCAAGAACTAAATGTAGCGGTGGTAACTGTAAGGGATCAAATGATCCAGTCAACGTTGTCACACCAGATAAGAAGTATGCAATCTACTACAACACTTTGAGTAAGCAGTGTTTTTATGCCAATGGGACTACTAGTGCTGATTGGGTTGTGCTGGATTCATACTGTAACATTTCACCAGTTGAGTACCTCCCTGCCTGTGATCCAACCACAACTACAGATAGTGAGGGATCTTGTATTGGTACAAACGATCCAACGTCTACTGGCCTTAATATTACTCCAACTAAAGAAAATCAATTTTTCTATGATGTCACTAGCAATACTTGTTATCGGTCTCGGAACTTGGACGGGGCTGGATCACTTGATTCTGATGATTGGGATATCTATAAAGCTACTGGACAAGTTACTTTAGAATGGGAAGACTTTACTGTCGTTGGTGCCGGTGTCCTCTCTGGATTCAATGTATATCGTAGAATTGCTGGTGAAGAATTTGATTACGATATGCCAATTAATAAAACGCTCATTAGTCCTAGTGTGAGAAAGTATTTTGATAATGCTGATAACAGTTGGTACGCGCCAGTTCCGAAAACAGTTTACTATTATGATGTCAGACCTATTGTGAACGGACTTCCGACAGGTGAAGGTCCTGGAAGTAGTAGTTTTAATATCGTCAGGCTTATTGTTCCTGAAGAAAACAAGGCCTTCGTTCACAGATGGATGGTCAACAAGTCTGTCTGTAAGATGATGAATTCGACAACAATCGATCCTCAGAATAACTTTAGATGTCTATATCTTGGACCTGGCTCAACAGATACTAATGCAGTAGGAGCTGGTGGCCTGGATGTTTACGATATCGGATCTGATTTGATTGTTGATAGATTTGAAGCCGGCTGTAATTTCGATCGCTCTCCTGCTTGTGACACTCAAACTGGTGACTGTGTGAGTAACACTTCACCAAGTGGTGTTGTCACTGCTAACACTGGAACTATTTTCTATGATCGTTCAACAGGTACCTGTTATAGAAACACTAATAATGCTACTGGTTGGACCGCTGTAACGGATGATGCTGCCTCAAGAGCAAATAATGAACATACAATTGCTCAGAATCCTCCGCTGGTCAATGTGACTCAGACTCAGGCCTTTAACTATTGTGCAAATGGTGGAGCTACTACACATAATATTGGTACTCTTGGATATACCGGTGGAACAGCTCGAGCTCTCCCAAATAGAAAGCAACAAATTGCTTATTCTCTGTGGGATGACATTTTGAATACAGATACTCAAATAACCATCCTTGAAACTGGTTTGAGTATCAATTCTTCTTCCAAATGTAATTCTAGTAATGCCAGTGGACTCGATTCTGGATATACAGATAGTGCTGTAACCAATTCAAACAATAAGTATTCTCTTCCTGGAACGACATCCTCGAATATCAGATCCATCATAACAGGATCTAGTGAAACCAGGCTTTGTGCTTCACGTTTTGGAGTACAGGATCATGTTGGTAACGTAGCAGAATTCACTGTTGATAGAATTGATTGTCATATCTCTGCCAACGATGGACTTTCTACATGTGACTCTATCAATGGAGCCGATGGTGCATTGTCTCTGACTTATACTCAAGCCACTGACAACGTAGCGACTCCAGCATGGGATAGATTCAGAATTAATAGTGAAATTGGTCCATGTCGTGACACAGATTCCGATGGAGAGTGTGATGCTTATATCGACAAATGGATTCTTGATGAAGAGCGATACAGTGCTGGAAGGTTCTTTGTTCCAATGGGGCTACCAGTTCATGTCAATTATAATAGTACTAACTCAGGTGATTCGATCATTAGCTATCTGTATAATTCAGTGAATTACAATTTCCTTTCAGAAATTGGACCTTCTAGTGGAATTCTAGCTGATAAACTTCATGATGATGTCTTTGCACCTAATACACATCATCTATTCGCCACAAGAACCAATGTTGGTCACGGTGTGATGACAGCTGGTGGTTCTTATCTTTCTGGAAGTGGCGCAGGTGTTTGGACAGCTGAGTTTATTCCTCTTGATAATAATGCTCTAGGTTTTGTGACTGTTGGAGATGTGTCTTTTAAAAGAGTTCATACCACCATGAGCGATATCAAAGTTGCCATTCAGACTGGTGGTGCTGGAGCGACGACCTGTACTTTGGATGACCCAGATGGGGACGGGACAAACAACAGAGTTCTTATTTCTTTGAGTACAACAGCAGGAAGTAATGAGGCCCAAGATGTTCGAGCAGCAGTCAATTCGGCACCTTGTAATACCTTGGTTCAAGCAGCTGTTAGTGGTGGAGATGTAACTACCGCTCAGGTGACTACTACTGCTGATGTCAGCATGTTTAATTTCACTCCGGCCAATAATGCGCCAAATGTGGGCTTCAGATGTATCTATCCAGTAAGTGACGGTAGTTACCAGCCATAAACAAACCTCGTAAAAAATTTGTTAAAATCCAGCTATATGACGCAGTCCGTATGCGCATTTTCATTTTGTTCATGATACGATTGACCCTCATTTTGGAGGGCACGCCATGGGATTCTTTTTCAAAAATAATCGTTCTAATGAATCTACACCAGATAGTTTTAGGGCCAAGGTCATTACTTTTCTGAATCAGAAAGGTGGAGTTGGTAAAACTACAATGGCTTTTAATACTGCACATGCTCTAGCCGCCGAGGGGAAGAAGGTACTTGTCATTGATATGGACCCTCAGGCAAATATCTCTCTTCTTTGCGGATGGGATATCAGTGAAAGTGACGACTATCATATCTATCATCTTCTGATTAACTCAGTTAGAGAACTCAAGGCCCTTCATACACCTGCACTTTGGACAGACGTGGTGAAGAACGCGGGTAAACTTGATCTGATTCCTTCTGGTCAGGAGCTTTCGGGATTTGAACTATCTGTTGCTGGAATCAACAGCCCGAGACAGCTTGTTCTTAAAAGATTTCTCGAAAGATCAGATATTATGAATCAGTATGATTATGTTGTGATCGACAGTCCTCCTACTCTTGGGTTGCTTGTCGTGAACATCCTTTGTGCTGCTCAAGGACTTCTTGTTCCATTCAAGGCCGATGACTTCTCAAGGAAAGGGCTCGGACATTTAAATGAAGTACTCGAAGATATTGAAGATATGGGAGTGACCGCAATTCCTGAGATTCTAGCGCATATTCCAAACTTGGTTGATGGCAGAAGAAAGCAGGAGGGAGATGACCTTTCTAGAATCACTGATTCCCTTTCACATTTGAACTCTACTAATGTTGTAGAGCCTTTCTATAATCGTGCCCAGTTGGTGAAATCTCAGGCCCAAAGGAAGTCGGTCTTTGATTATTCGTCCAAAGAATATCAACAACTACAAGGGCAGTTTCAAAACTTAGTTAATATTATTGAGGAGTGGGGAGCCGGAAATGTCCAATAGAGAAGCAAGAAAGAAGAATCCACTCTATGTAGTGACTAATCAAGGTAAAGATGTTCAAGAGGCCAGCGGCCTATTCGATATGATAGTCAAAAAACTGGGCCTTGAAGGAGTCGTCGAACTTCTCGATGGTCTAATTTCCAGTATGCTTGAGATGGTTACTAGTTACGCCATGTTTGTAACCATAAAATCATTCCTGGATCATTTCATACATCAAGTTGAATTGATCTTGGCAAAACTCGGTCTCGGACCGGTTGTTCCTCTTAATACCGAGGCCTGAATTGAAAAAGACATTTATCAGTAAAATTGGAATCCTGTTTCTGGGGTTCTTTTTAAGTTGTCAGTTTACGATTAATGCAATGGAGTCTGCCATGAAACATTTTTGGCTGAAAGACAAGGAAATCATACAATTGATTTCAAATGATAAACTCGATTCTGCGAAAATCGTAATTTTAAACTCCAAAGGAAAAAAGTTATCTTTTCAAGTGATTCGCCAGACTACAACCAAAACAGAACTCAAAGTAAAAGAGGATCTGACGACGTCTCCCTGGTACAAAGTTATTTATGAAGGCGCCGAGATTCTTTCGACACCCCATTATGAGTATTTGAACAAATATTTTCATTACACTGGTCCACTTGGCATATCGAAAAAGGGTAGTGATTACCTGTTTCATATGTGGTCACCAGTTGCTCATAAAGTTGAACTTGTCGTATATGAAAACTACTCAGAGAATGTGATTAAGCGTATCGACATGATTCCAGGGGAGCGTGGGCATTTCTCAATTACCCTTCCAGAAAAATATAAAGGGATGTCTTATCTCTATCATGTACATAATGGGTCTAACATAACTCAAGGCCTTGACCCTTATGCAAAGGTTATGGAATCCTTTAACCCGAAAGAAGTTTCGACTACAGGTAGAGGTGTTATTGAATATCTCGCCCCGGCGAAACCCAGACTTGCTCTTCCTAATATGGCGACTCAAACTGACTATGTCGGTTATGAGGCCCACGTTAGAGACTTTTCCATAACCAAAGATGGGGGCGGTACTTATGATGATTTTGTCACCAAGCTTTCCCATATTCAGAGTTTAGGAGTGACTCATATTCAGTTCATGCCTCTTCAAAATTTCTACACTGTGGTTGAAGAGGATCGCTCATGGCAGGGAAAAGATGCTCCAAAAAACGATATTAATTATAATTGGGGTTACGACCCACAAAACTACTTCACACCCGAAGGTCATTTTTCAAAAGATCCGCGTGATCATCTCCTTCGTGTAAATGAAGTAAAGAACATGGTGAGTGAGGCCCATAAAAGAAATATCGGAACCATCTTAGATGTTGTCTATAATCATCTCTATGCTCAAGATACTTTGGAGAACTCGGCTCCTGGATCTTATATGAGAAGAAATGAAAATGGGTATATCAGTTTCAAATCAGGAGCGGGTGCTTCTTTGGAGTCAAGAAATCTGATGACTCGTAGATTGATCATCGATTCTCTTCTCTGGTGGAAAAATTTCTATGGATTTGATGGATTTCGTTTCGATCTGATGGGGTTTACTGATATTGAAACCATGAGGGAAGTCAGAAAGGCCCTTGGAGATGATACCGTACTTTATGGAGAGGCCTGGGAATTTACGGATCTTCCTGTTGATCAGGCCATGACAAAGTCCAAAATTCCAGAAGAATTGAATATTTCAGCTTTCAATGACACTTCTAGAGATAGCTATACTGGTCACATGGAAGGTAAAGGATTTGTACAGGGAATCAGTTATGAACTTCCTAAAGTCAGGGCCGGGATTGTTGCCGGATATCATGATTTCCCAACAGCTGGGGGGCTAGTTTCTCAAGATGCTTATCACCTGTTTGCCAAGTCTCCGATGCAGGCCTTGAACTATCTTACTATCCACGATGGGTTCACTCTTTGGGATAAGATCAATCTTTCTTGGAAGGGAACTGTTCCAGCAAGACAAAAACTCTTTCGCCAGGCCTTTGCTATGTTGATGACTTCTCAAGGTCGTGTCGTCATACACGGTGGTATGGAAATAGGAAGATCAAAACCTTTAAGTTCCAATGACCCAAATCCTAATAGAGCACATACCTCTGGTGCTGTTGATTCTGAAAATGGAGTCACTTATTTTCATGAAAACTCATATCGTTCACCCGATGTCACCAATGCTATTGATTGGGATCGAAAAAAACTCTTCCAAAGAGAGTATGAGTATCTTCAAAAATTGATTGAACTCAGGAGACGAGTTCCTGCATTGAGATATTCAAATGGTAAAAACCTTTCCAAAGGTTTGACTTTCATTGGAGGGGGGAAGATTTCTTGGCCTCCTGCAGACTCCGCTGGATATAAAAGCTTTAAGGAACCTGGACTATCACAACTTGAAATTCAATTTATCAATGGGCCAAGCTCAGTTTATGGAACAACTTGGTATCTCGCCGGAGAAGTTCATCCAAAAGGAGTTGGTGGAGATGGGAAAAACCCAAAGAACAATCCTTTCGCAGTAACTTTTGACAGTAATGGAAGAGGCTCTATTACATTAGATAAATCTGATTTGAATAAATTGGATCTCACAACATGGTCCGATCCTGTTGGATTACAATTTAAACTAGTTTCACCTGCTGGGTCATGGACAACAATGCCTGGGGCGTACTCATCAATGGGGAATAACACTATCCAACCAGTTTCGATTCCAAAGTCCAATAAAGTGACGATCGATCTTTCTCAACTCAATCACGAAGCAGGGAGAGTTCAAAATCAAACCAACGCATTCATTGCTTACCGTCTCGATAATACTCTTGAAAAAGGTGTGATTGGTAATCCTCTTCCTTATAAAGAAATTATTGTTGTTCATAATGGAGTCCAAAAAACTAAATCTTTAATTCTTAAAGAGCTCGATCCTAAGAAGTGGAAGATGATTCTTGATGCTGATCATATCGATTTCAATGGGCTCAAGAGCTCAGATAATACCTTGTCACAAGGACGCTTGGATGTGGCCCCTGGAAGTAGTGCAATTCTAGTCAAAACCGAGTAATTCCAGAGGGTTATAGTCATGTTAAAATGACCTATGGCCCTCAATATTAAAAAATTGATGACCCCAGATCACCCGGAAGTCACTTTTCCGCCGCCGCCTTTGATTGCTTCAAAAGGACACGAAGAATTAGGTCTTGAAGACCACACCAGTGAAGAAGAAGTGCTAATGGAAACCAAAAGAAGAGAATCCTTGAAGCGACATAAAGCGCCGCTCAAGGAATTAGATATTATTTCGTGATTCTGACGAAGACCGGTCTATGGTCTGAAATCTGTGTCAGATAATTTTCATCACAATGATCGACAGCGAGAGTTTTTGTTTCACGGTTTGATGATACAAATTCATTTGAAACTATGATTTGGTCGAGGTGCGATTTCCATTTTCCACTTGGGTAACTCCAGTAGTCAGGATCATCAATCACATCAAGGGTTGTAACATCGTAAGAAATCTCATCCATGAATGAGTAGTAAAAATTCGTATTATCGCGATTGTTCTTCAAATGTTGATTGAAATCTCCGAGAACAACTAAGTTTTTACCTCTGTAGTTTTTATCCAGATAAGTTTTCAACATCTTCATGGCCGCGGCCCTTCTTGGAACATTGTCACAGCATTTGAGATGGATGTTGATTGCAGTGAATGTGATATCGAGTTTCAAATGACGAAATGTAGCTACTAATGGAGAGCGTGGAAACTCAATTGGATTATCGACAAAAATTTCTTTTGGTCTTCCAATCATTTCAAGATCACGAGAATCGTAGATAAAACCTAGTCTGATATACTTGTTCCAACCATAAACACCTTCATGCTCGGGTAAGCTTTTGACTAGATTATCAAAGTCAGAAGTAGATTTGATTTCTTGAATAGCAATCAAGTCCATATCCATGAACTTCATCATTTTAGAAACTTCATCGACTGTGGTTTGTCCCCGTCTTGGAAACCTTTCCAGGTTCCAAGTCATGGCCTCAATTTCACTCTCAAGTCCAACTTCCAGACAGGCCTGTGAGCGAAGCTGATCAAGAATGATATCAGGTTGAGTTGGTGTAACTGGTGAGTCATTGTTTTTGGAACAAGAGACCACCAAAGTCAGTGTCAATAAAAAGGCGAGTGTTCGTGTTTTCATGCGAAAATTGTACGCATAAAAGAGGTGGTTTCACAAAACAAGAATTAGAAAAATGACAGGAAGGGAAGTCCCACTGAGAGACCCCAAGTTGTGGCCTTATAGCTTCCAAGACCCCATTCAATGAAGTTTAGCTCCCAAAACATACCTTTTCCCCAGCGAATCCAGGCATTAGTATAACGCTCGTTGTCGTCTGTGGAGAGGAACATTCCGTAAACAATCGTGTAGTTTTCAATATCGAACGCATGGCGCCAAACGACTTCAAAGCCTTGCGGGTAAATGACATTATTATTTGTTCGAGGGTTGTCTTTGAATTTGAAGTAGAGACCTTGAAAACCTAGAAGGGGAATGATGCTGACTTTACCGTCCATGATATCGGCCAAGTGATAAGCAAAATAAAGTCCTGAGTTGTTAAAGATTGAACCGTTGTAAACAATGGCATCGAAGAATCTGGCGGAGACAGTGGGGGTAAAGTCATACTTTCCATAGATCATGAAAGCTGGTCCCCATTTGTCATTCTTTTCACCTTCAAAACCACTCTCTAGAAAGTAGGGGCCAAAACCAAGGGCGGTTTTCATTCTGTTGAGTCGTTTCGGAAGAACTGCAGAGAGAGAAACTTTGATTTGTTTTCCATACCTGTCGACTAGTACGGTTTCTGTTGTACCTGATTGGTTGAAGTAACTCACAAAAGGAGCTTCCGTTCCATCGATCAGTCGATAGTTTGTTGTCGACCAAGTTACGACAAGTCTTGGTCTTCCTTTGTGCCAGGTGCCTCTTCGCTCCATTCGACAGCCGACAGAGATATACTGATCATCAAGACCTGTTACTGTGATACCACTTCGTGAACATGAGTAATCGATCAGCTTTGTCTTGGTCCCTTTTTTTGGTTTTTTGGCAGAAACTTCAATATGCGCAATTTCCTTTTTACCAGACATGATTTTCGCATCTTCAAGACCAAAAAGATCGACAAAGATTTCAGTGTAGAGATGATTCTTTCTATTCTCCGGGATAATGGCCTGGCCTTTATAAAGAATATGAACATTGGGAGTTTGATCCATGATCATGATGGCCAAACGGGCACGGGGAACGAGAAGGTTTTGTTGAGTTCGAACCCATTGAGTGGAGCCACGGATGAAACTTGATTTGACTTGCACTCCATTCGAGATTGGCTTGATATCAAAGTCCTTAAGTGAAAGATTGATTCTCGAATCACCAGTTTTCACTGGTCCAAAAGAAAGATTGAAAGCACTTTCGGCCAAGACTGAGTCCGTGACAATCAAGGAAAAGAGAATGATTAAAGCTTTGATCATGTCCTTATTATAGGGGAGATAAGTGCCCTGAATAAGGGGAAAATCTCTCCAAGCTGATGATGCAGTTTGACATCTCGAGAAGAAAATTGATTTCATTTAAAAATAGAGGAACACATTATGGAAAAAGAATATAAAACATTCGAAGAATTTTACCCTTTTTATTTAGGTGAGCATGCGAGCCCGACTAACAAACTCCTTCACATGTTTGGATCGGGAATGGGAATTGTGTGTTTGTTTTTTATGTTTAAAACCGGAAACTGGTGGCTGTTTTTAGTAGGCCTTCTCATTGGTTATGGTTTTGCCTGGATTGGTCACTTTATTGTTGAGAAGAATCGTCCGGCAACATTTAAGTATCCACTGTATTCATTCATTGGTGATTGGAGAATGTTCTTTGACGTCTTGACCATGAGAATTCCACTTCGAACGCCTGACAACAGAACGCTTGAGAGTACGACTAGCGAGATCTAAGTCTTCTTTTCTTTGGCGCTTGAAACTCAGAGGGAACTTCTTCAACTTCTTTCATGAGAGCTTCCATCTCTTCATCTGAAGCGTTGTGGTTTTTTTTCTGAACTGCTGACATCCCGAGGCTAACTGAATCCTCATCTTCAGATGAATCTTGAGCGACAGCTGTATTGGATGTATCTGGTGCAAACCAGATGGCACGCTTCTTATTGGTGTCTTCTGGGACATAGACATCCACCTCAGTGGCCTCTTCTTTGAGGAAATCAAGTTCATCATTCAATCTGGATGCCTGGTTTTCCACCTCTGCAAAGGCGAGAAACGGCAAAAAAGCCAGTACAATCAGGGTTTTGTGTGTTAGATAAGCCAGTGTAGATGCCATGCATATATTATAAACAAGAGGATCACCTGGGAGCAAGATGAATCCTGATTTGGTTTTGGCCAATTATCAATTTGATTTGCCTGAAGATCTCATCGCCGAGAGACCTGCAAAAGGACGCCATCATTCCAAACTTCTGGTCTATGATGAGGCCACGGGAGCTGTTCATCACGACCATTTTGTAAATCTTGTTCAATATTTACCTGAAAACTCCCAACTGGTGATGAATCAAAGTAAGGTTATTCCATGCCGACTACTTGGTGAGAAAACAACAGGGGCCAAAACAGAAATCTTCATTCTTGGACCTTTTGGTAATGATAATGTTCAGCGATGTCTGATCAGGACCGGTTCAAAAAAGAAGATTGGTGATTGTTATCTGATTCCAGAGGCCAAGGCCGAAATAGTGGCCTTGAATGAAGATGGAACTTTTGATGTGATATTCACTCACGAATTTAATTCTCTTGAAGACTACCTTGAGGCCAGAGCATTGGTTCCAATTCCTCCCTATATCAGGGAAGGTGTCGCTGATGAAAAAGATCGAGAGGATTATCAAACGGTTTATGCCAAAGACCCAGGGTCCGTCGCCGCACCTACTGCGGGATTGCATTTCACTGAGGATGTTTTCAAATCCTTAGATGAAAAAAATATTGATCGTAGTTTTGTCACTCTTCACGTTGGACCTGGTACATTTGCACCAGTTAAAAGTGAAGTGATCACTGATCACAAAATGCATTCTGAACAATTCAAGGTCGAAAAAAGTGACCTTGAAAAATTGAATTCGGGTAAAAATATTTTTGCTGTAGGAACAACTTCTCTTCGTGTGTTGGAAAGTACCTGGACATCTGAAGGATTCAATATAGAACCTGAAAAACTTTTTTCTACGGATATATTTCTTCATCCTGGTAAAGAGGTGAAGAGTATAAGGGGAATGATTACTAATTTTCATCTCCCTGGAAGCTCCCTATTGATGCTTGTTTCGGCGATAGTCGGTCGGGAAAAAACTTTGGAACTATACAAGATTGCCATTGAGAACAAATATCGATTTTACTCATATGGTGACGCCATGTTGATTTTGAGGAAGCCATGACAATTTA
>JBFEVX010000210.1:0-2091 GCA_041546685.1 Bacteriovoracaceae bacterium
AGGCTAGCTACAGTATTGAAGATAAAGTAGCCATAGTCACTAAACGGAAGTGGACGATCATATAGCCCAGCATAGAAGTACTGAGGTCCAGTCACAGGAATAAAAATATAAGATAGATAGTTGAGGCAAAAATAGATCACGACAGAGCCACAAAGCCTTCCAACTTTGTATTTCCGAACAGGAGGTAATGCCAAGAAGTAGAGAATTGCACCATAAAAAGGAAGAAGGAAATAGATAATATAACTGGTCATGATCAGATCATAAAAAATTGTTCCAATTATACCGGCATTACCCATCAAATCTTCAATATAGAGACTCACAGGTTTACCAAAAATCCAATTATCAAAGTTGGCAAGGAAAGGATCAAGTCTGGGGACACCACCAATAGATTTGTCGTAGATACCAATAAGAATATAATTGAATAAAATTGATACTCCCATCGGTATCATATTATAGATAAATAATGCTCGGGATCCCATTCCAATCACTCTGCGTCTGAAATAAAGAAAAATGAGTGCCAGGCCTACAGGGAAAAAAGCGGCAACTCTCCAGGAGCCATAAGAAAGCCCTACACTGAAAAAGAGGAAAGCATTAAACGATGAAATAAAGACAAGAATACGTCCGAGACCAAAGTCTCTGGTATAATTATCCCAGGCCCTTTGAATTCTGTATTCAAACATGGATTTTCCCTTTCAGTCACTATAGTATAACGCATATGTCAGAAACGTCTTCGAAAAATATTCAATTTGCCCTCATTGTCCCGCCAGGTCTTGAGCAGCTGGCACTTGACGAGTTTTCAGAAAAGATTGATGACTCAAATGAGATAATCAAAAGGGAAAATGGAATAATTGAAATAGCTTCAGAAGCTGAATGTATGCTAAAGGCAAGTCTGCTATTAAAAATCCCAACTAGAATACTTCTACGAATTGAGCAATTCAAAGTCCGAGACTTTCCAAAACTCTTCAAAAAAATATCAAAAATAAACTGGGGCCAATGGTACACAGAAGTTCCAGAGACAATCAAAGTGACATCTTCAAAATCAAGATTAATTCATACAGATAAGATCCAAAAAACCATAATCGATGGAATAGAAAAATACTTCAAAGGTAACCCGCCTAAATTCAAATTCGTGGAAAAGGTCTCAGGCCTTCCAACGTCTACCCTGCAAGTAAACCTTGTTGATGACATTATGCAACTTTCATTGGATATCTCAGGAACAGAACTTTATACACGTGGGAGAAAATTCATTGGGAAAGCACCTCTAAGAGAAAATCTGGCCGCCGCCTTCTATAAATTCTGCCAAATCACTCCAGGAGAAAAAATTCTCGACCCTATGGCCGGAAGTGGTACCTTGGCCTTTGAGGCCTTAACATACGAAGATGCTCAAATTCAAAAAAAGCAGGCATGGGAAGGATATAAAATCTTTGATAAAATTCACAAAGAAGAGCTAGTATCAACCAGTCATGAGCCCAAGCTTGTCTTTCATGTCAATGAACTTGATCAACATACATTCAATGCTCTTAGAGATAATCTTCAAGAAAAGAAAAGTGTGACTTTCTCTCATGGTGATGCTTTTACTCTTGAAAACATTGATGAGTACGATGTGATTATTTCGAATCCTCCATGGGGAGAAAGAGTAAAAATAAAAACTGGCAAAAGGGCCTTTTACCTGAAGATATTGGAAAAATTCAAAGGTAAAAAAGTTTGCTTGATACTGCCACGAGATAACGAAATTCCTGGTGATATATTATCAAAGGCAAAAATTCTCAAATTAAAATCGGGCGGTCTACCTATAATTTATGCTTGCTGGGATTTGTAAACACTACTTCGAATCGAAACTCCACCGATATGCTTCATGAAAACTATCTGACCAGGAGTGGCGGAAGGAATGGCTTCACCCTTTGAGTTGAAAAGCTGTTCAATTTTCTGGGTTTTGACTTTTCCTTCAGGAGTATGAATTTCAATGATGTCTCCCGTATCAAGTCCCAGCTCTCTTGTTTTGAGTTTGATTCCCATAGTTTCTTTTTTGATCACATCAAGGACGACTCCGAGGTAGTTATGGTCTTGTCGAACAATTTTTCTATTTTTCAA
>JBFEVX010000215.1:0-1544 GCA_041546685.1 Bacteriovoracaceae bacterium
CCTGCAAAGGTTCTCTCACAAGCAGCTTTATCTCGAAGTCCCATCTGGACTTTCATGATGAAATCATTGATTTCAGCATCGTATTGGAATTTCTTTTGGTTCTTTTGAAGGTTCTGGGTCATTTGCATCACACCGAGTGAGATCATCCCGAGAATACCTGCGGCCACCATGATTTCTGCGAGTGAGAAACCATCGATGTTGCGTAGGAATCGCTCCTTCAAAAACTTGTTAAAACGTCTTTCATTTCTCATAAATGAGCCTTGGTTAAAAACATACGTGCACGTATGATAATTTTAACTCTGCTTCGGATTTAGACGAAGTTACACGCCTCTACGGCAACTTATGCCCATCTAAGACTCGGAATTTATTGAAGTTTACTCTATACCCAAGGGAATTGGTTAAGTAGCTGTTAAAACGAAAAGTGCCCACATAAAGTGGGCACCAATGACTTAAGTAAATAAAATCGTAAGGGATTCAGACTAGTACTGAACCAGTTTTCGAAGGGCTACCACGACATCATCAACCTGTGGAAGTAGGTCATCCTCCAAGGCCGGACAGTAAGCGATATGGGAATCCTTGGCGGTTACTCTCATGATTGGAGCATCCAAAGATTCAAAACATTCTTCGTTCACACAGGCCGCGATCTCACCCGCAAATCCGGAAGTCTTGGTTTCTTCGTGAGCGATGAGAAGTCTGTTAGTCTTCGCAAGTGAAGTTTTGATCGCTTCCATATCAAATGGGGCCAATGTTCTGGCATCAATCACTTCAATTGAGTAACCCTCTTTTTCAAGAGTTTTAGCAGCTTCAATAGATTTTTGAACAAGAGCTCCCCAACAGAAAACTGTCGCATCTTTACCTTCACGGGCAACTCTAGCTTTACCAAATGGGATCATGTACTCCTCACCTGGATCAGCTGTTCTGTTATAACCTTGGTAGTAAAGGTGTTTGTGTTCCAAGAACATTACTGGATCATCAGAACGAATAGCTGTTCTTAGAAGTCCCGCTGCATCCAATGCATTTGAAGGGAAGGCCACTCTGATCCCTGGGATGTGGGTGAAAAGAGATTCACCACATTGGGAGTGATAAATCGCTCCGCCTCTCAGGTAACCACCGATTGGAACTCTGACCACCATCGGGTTTTTATAATCACCACCAGATCTATATCTCGTTGTGGCCATTTCATTTTTCAGCTGCATGTAAGCAGTCCAGATGTAATCAAAGAATTGAATTTCGACTACTGGCTTAAGACCTCTAATTGCCATCCCAATCGAGCGACCAATGATATTGGCCTCAGCAAGTGGTGAGTTGAAAACTTGATTATCTTTTCCGACTCTTTGGCAACCAGATGAAATTTTAAAAACCCCACCCTTTCCTTTGAGATCAGGGTTTTCAAGTTTTTCGAGTTGAGAAAAGTCTGCAACGTCTTCACCGAACATCCTGATGAATGGATTCTTTTTGATTTCGTCTTTCAAAGTCTTGTTGATTGAACCGGCCATAGGAACGTCATCTTTTCCAGAGAAGTTCGCCTCAGTTTCAAACTGGGC
>JBFEVX010000009.1:0-56744 GCA_041546685.1 Bacteriovoracaceae bacterium
GGCCTGAACTTCAAGAGAATTTCCTAGGTCGTCACTTAGAGTAAGTTTTGAATTGAAATCAGCTGGGTTCATATCAAACATTGATTTTCTGGCAATCTCTTGATTCTTTCCGTAACCCTTGATCTTGCCAAGAAGAGCATTGGCATTCTTAGCGCGAGTTTCAAATGGAAGAACTTCAGCATTTCCTTGAGCTGCTTGCATCAACTCTGGTGAAGTTGTTGTATTCAACTTGCTTACAAAGTCTGAAGCTGAAGTTGGTACTTGCTTACCACCAAGCTGGATCATTCCTTTTTGACCTGTAGCTTTCGCTTGTAGATCAAGTGGAATTCTCGGATTACTTTCAATGATATCTGCTTCAGCAGCAGTCAATTTAACATCAGCGACCTTCGCAGCAGAAGCATTCTTCTGTTGTGCTGTCATGATCTTTTGAATGTTTTGATTTAATTCTGGATTCTTTGCGAACTCTTCAAGTGAATCAGGGCTTGGTGTGATTCCCTCTTTTGATTCTTTAAGTAGAGTTTGAAGTTGTGGATTCTCAGCAAGAACTTTTTGTTGTCTGGCTTCGAACTCCATGGCCATCGCGGCATCTTCTTTTCCAAGAGCTTTTGCAAAAGCTTCTCTTGCAGCAGGATCAGACTTCAATGCTTTCGCCATGAACTCATCAATGACTGCTGGATCAGCGTCTGAAGCGTTCTGTAGAAGGCTCAAGAACTCTTCAGGATTCAATCCTTCAGCTGAATTTCCAACACCAAATGGCGAAGCAGAGGCATTCGTTTGTCCTCCGAGAATCGCTAAAAGGTTGTTATTGTTTGAAATTCCGTTCATTTTTGTCTTCGTACTCCTGTTTCGAGACTATGCTGCACTCTACTATTTTTTCATATTCATGAACTGTTTTTGAAGCCGGGCAGATATTTCCTTGTCCATTGAATTGAAGATCTTTGAAATCTTAGTTGGATCAAGTTTCTCAAGAATTTGCACAGAAATGTCTGCATCCTGCACAGAAAGCACATCTGCGGCATTCTGAGGTCTCATACTTGAAATGACATCCACCATATGAGTGATTCTTTTATTTCTTTCTTCCTGCTTTCCATCAATACAGCCAATAAATTTTTCCTGTCTTTTTTGAAACTCGATGATTTTCTTTTTAAAACTTTCCTGATTGTGAGCAAGCTCTTGTCTCATTTTTTCGATTTCAATTTCTTTAAGTTTCAAATCCTGGTCTTTTTTCACCAATTCCTTGGAGAAATCAACAAGTTTATTGTTTCCTGCTTTTTGAAGATATCCATCGACCTCAGCAAGAACTGCTTTTTGAAATTCTTCTTCTGTATACAACCTTTTCTCAGGTTTTATTTCCTCTTTCTTTTTATCTTGGGCATTCACTGCCCCAAGGCAAACTACAATCAAGGCAAGAAATAATGTTCTCATCTGTGTCCCTTCTCCAGATTTCTTCTGATCGTCATCAGATCATCAATATCTTCTTGTGCTTTTTTCATTGTTTCTTTTTTCCAAGCCGAAAATTCTTTTTCTTTGAGATTTTCAAGAACCTTCACTTCCCCTCTCGCCGCACTTAGCTCTTGTCTTTTGACAGCCATACGTCTCTCAAGACTATAAATCAGGTTTTCCTTGTTCTTGATATCTTCTTTCTTTCCCTGAATGTAATAGGGATAGAACTGAAGAAATTTTCCATCTGCGCCATTTTTTGATGTTGCGTGGTAGCTTTCATAGGCTTCATCTATTTGTTTTCCAATGGCCGTAATTTCATCTTTCAAATTTTGAATCTCTGAAACAATTTCCCCCAATTCCAACTTGATACGCTTTTCGTTGAACTCTCTGAGTTTCATCAAGCCTTCAAGTTTGAATTTATATTTCTTGGCCATTTTCTAAATACCTAATTCTAATTTTCGTTCAATACTTCTGGGTTTACAGCGGCTTCAGCTTTTCGGGCGATGTTAACCATTTGGTCGTAGAGCTCATCAATTTTCATGGCTTCTGTTGAGCCTTGCATTTGTCTCAAAAGCTCCATCAATTCATCGTAAATAACCAGAGCCTTATCCACTTTACCATTTGATCCTCTAACATAGGCACCAACGTTAATGAGGTCTTCGTTTTCTTTGTATGACGCCATCAGATCACGTAAGTGAGAAGCTACAATGATATGTTCTCTTGAGACAACTTTACTCATAACCCTGGAAAGAGATTGAAGTACATCAATTGCTGGGAACTGGTTTCGGCTGGCAAGTTCTCTAGAAAGAATGATGTGCCCATCAGCAATTGCTCTAATGGCATCTGCAATCGGCTCATCCATATCACCACCTTCAACAAGTACGGTATAGATACCTGTAATTGATCCAGCTCCTCTCTTGGTTCCAGCTCTCTCAAGAAGTTTAGGAAGCTTGGCAAACACTGAAGGTGTATAACCTTTCTGTCCAGGAGGTTCACCAGCACCGAGACTGATTTCTCTATTGGCCATGGCAAAACGGGTTACCGAGTCCATCATCAAAAGAACGTCTCTATTCTTGTCTCTAAAATACTCTGCAACTGTTGTTGCGACATATGCAGCTTTCGCTCTGATCAATGGTGACTGATCAGAGGTTGCCACAATGACGACAGATCTTCTAAGACCTTCTTCGCCAAGATCACTTTCGATAAACTCAAGAACCTCACGTCCCCGTTCTCCAATCAAGGCAATAACGTTTATGTCAGCATCAGTATTTTGTGCAATCATCCCCAGAGTTACCGACTTACCAACACCGGAACCTGCCATAATTGCAAGTCGTTGTCCTTTACCTGCTGTCATAAAACAGTTGATGGCATGAACACCTGTGTCGAGGCTTTCTCTGATTGGTGGTCTATCCAGAGGATTGATAGGTTGTCCGAAGATACTTCTCATCTCTCCATCTTTGCCATCAATAGGACCCTTCCCATCAATCGGATTACCTTGGAAATCAATAACTCTTCCTATCAAGGCGTCCGAGACAGCAAATGTAGTTGTGAGCTCTTTCAAATAGACTCTGGTTTCAGAATTGATTCCAGAAATTTCATCATATGGCATCGCCATACATTTGTTGCCATTAATCGCAACAACTTCTCCCAAACAGCTATCGCCGAATTCTGTGACAAACTCAACGTTACTTCCAATTACAGCTCTACTGAGATTAACTTCATACAGCATGCCGTGACTGGCAGCTATTTTGCCAATTTTCTGATAAGGCAAAGAATATTCATAAGCCTTGTGAATGGGACCGAGATCAAGAGTCTTCTCGTTCATCTTTCAATCCTACACTTTCAAAAAGTTTATCAAGGCTATGCATTTGCTCTTCGAAAGTTCCATTGATGATTCCATTGTCACTTTCGATAATGATACCTTGCTCACAAATGTCATAATCAACTTCAACTCTGACATTCTTCAAGGCTCCAATCTTCTCCTGAACAGTTTCTAAAATATCAGTCATTCCTTCGAAACTATTCTGATCCACCTGAATCAAAAGATTGGACTTGGATTGAATTTCTGTAACAAGTTTTTCCAAAAGTCTTGTAATGTATGCTCCGTCATCTTTCAATTCTCGCAAAATAACCCACTTTGTGAGATTCCTCACCAATTTGTACAAATCTTGCTTTTGTGTCTGAATGATTTCTTCTTTCAATACAAGAACTTCATTGATCATATCGACCAATGCATTGAGTTTTTCTTCTGTCGCCGCACGAGTTTGATTGTAGACTTCCTGCTTACCAGCTTCAATCCCCTCTTGAAACCCTTGCTGGAATGCTTCTTCACGAAGGATATCCACTCTTCTTTCAACTTCATCTCTAATCTTTCGTTCACGTTCATCTCTTTCCTGCTCTAGAAGTCCTCTGTGCTCCTTAACGATTGGTGAAATGGCAAAATTCTTTTTCTCAGCGCTTATACGCTCCAGTTTCGCTTTTGCCCCATCTCGCTTGGCAAGCTTTGGGACGAATTCTCCAAGATCTCTAAAATTGTAATTTTCAACTGCGTCGTTTTCACTAGCCACAACCGAGAAATTTTTGAATGTATATTCTTCAATCTTGTTTTCGTGACCGGCCATTCAGTCATTCTCCTGTTAAACGAGTTGATCACCTTCACCACCTCTGGCGATGAATGCTTTCCCTTGTTGTTCAAGTTCTTTAGCTTTTTGAACGATTTCAGTTTGTGCTTTCTCAACGTCAGAAAGTTTTGTTGGCCCGAGGGCATCAAGGTCTTCCTGAATGAGGGTAGCCGCTCTGTTTGACATGTTCTTGAAGATTTTCGCTTTGATATCTTCAGGAGCTGTCTTAAGCGCAATAACGAGTTTCTGCTGATCCACTTCCTTGAGAAGGTTCTGAATACCTTTGTCGTCGACGTGGACAAGGTCTTCGAAAACAAACATGAGTTTTCTGATTTCTTCTGCAAGTTCCGGATCTTTCTCCTCGACTCTGGACATGATGTTCTTTTCGCTGTTCTTGTCCATAAGGTTGAGCATATCCGCGATTGGTTCCACACCACCAAGTTGATTGGTGTCGATAGAACCAAGAGTCGATAGTTCTGTTTTGAGGACATCGTCCAACTGGGCAATAAGCTCTGGAGAAACGTAGTCCAGGTTGGCGACCCTGAGTACAACTTCTGCTTGAAGTCCTTCTGGAAGTCTCTTGAGAACATCCACTTTCTTTTCTGGCGCGAGGTGGGCCACGATAAGAGCGATGGTCTGAGGGTGCTCGTTGATAAGGAAGTTGGCAAGGGTCCTTGTATCCACAAGTTCAAGTGATTCGAGTGTATTGTTCGATCCAACTTCAACAATTTGACCAAGAAGCTGTTTAGCTCTTTCTTCACCGAGGGCACCGACGATAAAGTCTCTACCACGGTTATCAGAAAAGAGTAGATCGTTTTCTTCGTTCAGAGTTGCATAAAACTCTTCAAGAACTTTTTTGATCAACCAGATCGGAGCTTTCCTAACAGCGGCCATGGTGTTGATCATTCTTTTTACATCATTATCTCTAAGATGTCCGAAGATCAGCTGAGTCGTCTGGACTCCCAGTGCCGATAGAAGGATCGCGGCTTTTTCCTGCCCGGAGAGCAGGGAGTATTCCGTATCCGGATCTAAACTGTTTTCACTTGGCATTGCCACAGTTTTCCTCGCTTGTTATCGCCTCATTAGGCAATTTGTTTATCAGATTCCGTACTATGAATCATTTCATGGATAATCTGAGCCGCCTTGCCTGGGTTCGACTCTACCAATGAAATAATTCTTTCTCTCAACATATTACCTTCAATCTTCTCTGGATTGAGCTTCTCTTCAATCTGAGGAAGCGCATCTTCAAGCCCAGGAAGTTTTTGATTCGCTTGGATTTTTTCAAGTTCTTCAAGTGTCTTTGGTAGGAAGTCCTCCACAGACTCAACCGTATTGTCAGTAACCCATTGGATAAATGGTCTGACTACCAGGAAGAAGAAAAGTGAGATAACCAAACCAACGGCGAGGTACTTCACTATATTCTTCCAAAGTTCTCTCTTTTCCTTTTCAAGCATCAATGCTTCAACTGCAGCCAGATCTTCTTGAGCAAACTCCATGTTTTTAATGACCAGCTGATCACCTCTTTTGTCTGAAATTCCAAGAGTTGAGGCCACGATTGCTTTGAAGTTTGCTAGATCTGCTTCAGACCAAGCTTCATATCTCATGATCTGCTTTCCATCATCTCCAAGAAGTGGTGCTCCATTCTCATCAACTGCAGGAACTCTCTTACCATCGATCATGACAGCTGCAGAAATTTTCTGAATCCCGGCAACCGGCGTTTTTGACTTTTTAACTCTCGTAGGTACATTGTAGTTTCTTGTCGTGAGCTCTTTATCTACATTGTTTCTTGTTTCAGGAATGCCCGGCTGAGGTGTTTCCCCAGGAACGTTACTTCTCGCCCCAGGAATTCCCTGAGGAGAAGGCCTGCTTCCATTGAGTTTTTGTGAGTTTTTAACTTCTGAAAGAACTGCTGCGTTTTCAGAGTCATACTTTGTTTCAGTTTGGATACTTTCTGTGAAATCCATATTCACAGTTACTTTCGCGATGACTTTTCCATCACCAACTACTTTTGAGAGAATCTCTTCAATCTGATTCTCATATTTTCTATTTATTTTAGATTCAAGTCCGATTCTATTAGCGGTAGCAGCCGTCATGGCATCACCGATGTTTTCAGATAGTTTTTTACCTCTATGATCGAGGATTACAACATTCTCAGGTCTCATTCCTTCAATTGAGCTAGAGACCAACTGTCCGATACCTTTGATCTCCGCTTCCGCCAGCGTTACTCCTCTATTCAGTTCAAGGACAACTGAAGCACCAGGAGCTTTCTTCTGACTGACGAATGGTGATGACTCAGGGATGGAGAGGTGAACTCTCGCTCGCTTCACACCATTGATGTATCTGATGGTTTTGACAAGCTCACCTTCAAGTGCCCTTTGCCTGTTCACTTTTTGAACGAAGCTGGTGGTTCCAAATGATTGCTTGTCGAAAACCTCATAGCCAACTGTTCCAGAGAAGGCCACACCCATCGTCGCCAACTCAAGTCTCCATTTATTAACCATGTCTTCAGGAATCTTGATGGTTTTACCGTCATTCGACAGTTGATAGGCTATTTTCTTTTCTTCAAGTATCACAGCGATTTTCTTCGAGTCATCTCTGTTGAGGTCAGTATAAAGAACCTCGTAGCGTGTTTTAGACGCCCAGATGATGATCGAAGCCATCACAGCGAGAATTACCCCAGACAGGCCAAAGAGACTGATTCTCTTACCTGTATCCAGAGTTGAGTAAAACTCCATGAAGTTACGATAAATTTTTTCCAAGAAATCTTGCACAGAATCCTCCTGATTCGCGCTCGACCGTCACATCCTATGACGGTCCTGCATTAAATCTGCATTCTCATTACTTCTTTATATGCATCAATTACTTTCGACCTGATTTGATTCATGGTCTTAAAAGCAATTTCAGCTTTTTCAACTGCCAACATTGTCTCGTGCAGGTTTTTGGATTTCCCAGTAACCAGGTTTTGAATCGCCGTATTCGCTTCTTTCTGAAGCCCATTCACTTCTGTGATCGAGCTGGCAAGAAGTTCAGAAAACGACTTTCTATTCCCAGGTTCTTCTATAGAGAGGCCATTTCCTCCAAATCCTTTGGTGTCAAGTTCATTGAAAGATTCAAGTTCAGAACTCTTCGCCCAGTCTTTGGCATTGTAATTGTTCAGAATCTGTTGCAAATTACCTACATTCTGAATTGCCATGTCCTACTCCTTATCTACCAATCTCAAGTGCTTTCAACGCCATACCTTTGGTCGTATTCATTGCACTGATATTAGCTTCGTATGATCTCGAAGCCGAAATCATGTTTGCCATTTCTTCCATTACGTTGATGTTCGGGTATGCAACGTATCCTTGTTCATTCGCGTCCGGATGGTTGGGTTCGTACTTTAAGATTGGAGGTCTGTCTGTAGAGATTACCTCGGTCGCGTGAACTGATTGTGCATTCTCGTTCATCTCCCCTTCAAGAATCTCTGAAAATGAGTCTCTTGCTGGTTCTGAACCGAAAACAACTTCCTTCTTTCTATAAGGTCCGCCTTCTGCGGTTCTCGTTGTTTGTGCGTTCGCGATATTGGACGATATGGCAGCCATTCTTTTACGGTTGGCCTTGAGTCCTGATGATGAAATTTTCAAACTTGTCAGTAGGTCCATTTTTTACCTTACCTTTCAGAACTGATGGCATATTTCATCAGTCCCAGTTTTTTGTTAAGAAGTTGAACAGATGCATCATAGAGGATTTTATTTTCCGCCATCATGGCCATTTCTTTTTCTCTATCGACAGTGTTTCCATCCTCGCTCACAACACCACTTGGGTCATCGTAAACTTCAGGCTGAAGGTTGTTGAAACCTCCACCACCAACGTTGAAATGTCTTTCGTCATCTGTATTGAGCTTCTGAGTTCCATCAACATCCAATGCTCTAGCCAGTGCTTCTTCAAAATCAATTCTTTTAGCTTTGTAACCAGGGGTCTCGGCATTCGCGATATTCGAAGTGATAAGTTTATTTCTCATCAACCTGTAGTTCATACTGGTTGCGAGTGCTTGTAATGTCTTATCGTTTGTTTTCATATCCTAACTCCTCGATCCTGGAACAATCCGATTAACGAAGATTTACGAAGTATGCTGAACCATCACTTCTATATTCGTTGATCTTGTTTCTAAGAGTTCTAATTGAAACTCCAAGAATCTTGGCTGCTTGTGTTCTGTTTTCTGACGTATGAACAAGAGCTTTCTTGATAAGAAGTTTTTCAGCTTCTTTCAAAGACATAAGCCTGATTCCTTCATTGTCTTCGTCGCTGATCATGCTGACAGCTCTCTTCTCACCGATCTCAAGATCAGCTTCCGTAAGAATCCCTGTTTCAGAATTTGTCATGCTCGATTCAATTACTGTCTTCAGCTCGTGTACATTGTGAGTCCAGTAGTGAGAAATAATCTTATCCATTGCTGATTGCTCGATTTGCCCATTCCCAGCCTCTGAGAATTCAGCAGCAAAAAATCTTGCAAGCATTTCAAGATCGTTTTCTCTTTCTCTAAGTGGAGTAAGGTTGATGGCGTTGCAAGCAACTAGCGTATAAAGACCTCTATAGAATCTTCCGGAACCTACAAGCTTAGAAAGGTTTTTTGTCGTTGTAGCAACGATTCTTACGTCAATATCGTAATCTGGAAGTTCCATAAGAATCTTGTGAAGTTTCTTTTGGAATTCGTCATTAACACCTTCAATATTAGCGAAAACTACAGTTCCTGTATTAGCTGCTTCGAGAGCTCCCTTGTTGAAACGTCCTGTTTCTTCATCTCTCCAACCAAGGATTTCGTTTTCAACGATTCTTGGATCCTGAGCACAGTCAACCACTTGAAATGGTCTTTCAGCTCTTGATGAATTTTCGTGGATAAATTTAGCCAGTGCTCTTTTCCCGATTCCGGCTTCTCCAACTACCAAAACAGGTGCTTTGGTAACAGAAACATTTCTTGCTACAGAAATAGCTTTTTGAATTTTAGGGTCCTTCCCAAAAAGTTCAACTCTTACAGCATCCATTTGACCTCCTGTCATCTTTTTGTCCCATCCTAGGACTTAAATACTATATCGTTTGATTTTTTATTTTTAACAATGACAATTCCGATTTCACCATTTCCTTGATGTATTCCGAAATTGATTCATCCTCCAAAATCTCACTGAAAACCTTCATGGCTTCCTTTTCCTTCTTCGTATCTGCAAGCGCCAGGCCAAGAAGGTATTGCAACCTCCCCTTGTAGACGCTGTTTTGATAGTCCGTAAGGAATTTTTTGATCCTTGCAACTAGCAGATATTCCGTTCCCTTTTGGTTGCTTCCTGCCAATACCTCAAGGTTTAAATAAGAAATCTTTTCTTTTACTTTCGTCATTAGTTGATTTTTGACACCGAAATTACGGGTATCACTCAAAATGGCACTGGAGACTTTTTGGAACTTTTTATAGTCTCCTAGCTGGTAAACAGAGTCTGTATAGGCATCTAGCATCTCTGCAAGATCTGTTGGATCGAAGATCCTCTCCCCATCCTGAGAGCTCAAGTAGTTTTCAAACGACTCTTCCGCAGATCTGTAGTTCTTTCTGTGGTACTGAATCAACCCCTTGTAGAAGTCGACTTTTCCATAAGCGGGAGCCAAAGTCTTGATTCTGTTTACGTTTTGAAGCGCCAAATCCCAGTTTTTAAGTTTCATATTCTTTGAAAGCTTCAATTCTTCCAGAATCACTGCAGAAGTATTCATTCTTCTTCTTTCAACCCATATTGGGAATGTTCTGGTTGGAGAGGCCTTCATCTTTGAGAATGAAGAGTAGATATCGTCGAATCCTGAAAATATACCAAGTTTCACATAACTCTTTCCAACGATGAAATTCAATGTCGGATCCATGGCAACCTTGTCTACATACTTTTCTTTATAGACTTCCCACGCCTTGATAACTTTTCCATACTCAGAGCTCTTGTAGTTATCCATCATGATTCCATAGATAGCTTCAGCTCCGTCACCTTCAAAAACCCTCTTTTCAGAAGGTTTCATCGAGTTCAAAGGAATCACAGTAAGATAACTCAAGGCCTCTTTATATTTTTCATCAACCAGGAAAGTTCTCAAACGGATCATCCATCTGAGTTTCTTGATTTCTCTAGAAAGAACAGGCTTCTTTTTGGTGTCTTTGATATCAAGAAGCGCTCTCATTTCAATGTCTGACTTATCAAGTTTTCTTTTTCTGACTGTTCTAAGGGCGGTGTATCTCAATCTGGCTTCATAGGTTGAATCAAAGTTTTGAGATCTATTGATCGCTCTCTTATACAATTCCAATGTTTGATTTACGTCTTTTTCAAGGATTTCGTAGCAAAGAGCCAGTCTTGTTCTGGCGAATCCACTCTCTGTAATGTAGGTGTAGTTAGCAATGAAATCATCATAGAAGCCAATCGCCTTGTCATATTCTGCTTCTCTGAAAAGTGCTTCTGCAACGTTGTAGAGGATGGCGGAGTGGATTGGCTTAACCATTCCTTTTTTGTTCTTTTCCCAAACATCAATAACTTCTTTAGTCTTGTTCATTGATAGCAAAGTATAGATTTCGTAAGCGATCATCAATTGAGCTGGAACCAACTTTCTTACTGTCTTATCAGCAATCAACTCTCTCAACTTCTCGACTTGTCTCAATTTCGTTAGCGAGTAAAGAATAAGTTCAGAAGCATACCCACTCTCTTCATAGTCAAAATTCTCTTTAGAAGCGATATAGAATTTCTTAGCAAGCTCTAGAAGCTTGATAAAATCATTATTTTCGATCTTTGAAGTAAGGAGATATTTGTAAATTCCTTTCTTCATTTCATAGTTATCAGTTCTTTCTGCAATCGTTGCAATCATCGCAAGAGCGGTCTTAACCGGCTCTGTATTTCCTTTGTCGATATTCTCTTTAAGAATAGCATTGGCTTTCAGATACTCATGAATATCAACCTGATCCTCTTCACCGTATTTTTGCTTATAGAGCTCGATTGACTTGTACATCAATCCAAATTTTTTCTTTCTGAATAAGTTGATACTCAACTGGATATGAGCTTCTTTTTCATCTTTCGTGTAATTTCTATCCTTGATTGGATAGAAGAACTCTGGAGTCTTTCTGGAAAGGTCGACAATCTTCTTGAGCGCCGGCTCAAGTGGCTCATAATCCCAAATGATACTTGCTCCATAACGAAAATCTCTATAAGGAGCTACATTTCTCTTCTTGTTTTCTTTTTTAACTGTCTTAACCTGGGCCTTGGCAGCTGCTTCTGGCTTTTTCAAGATAGTTTTTGCTGGTGCTGTTGTCGGTCTCTTTGCCACAGGGAGGGCCAAAGCGGCCTTTGGCTTGGCTTCAGTTGCAGCTTTTTGAGCTACTTTTTTATCTTTATTAAGAATCGTATCTGCGTCAGTCCAGAAGTCCATAACGTAATACTTCTCTCTATCTTTATAGAAGGTGAAAAGTTCAACTTCAGGACTCGCCAACTTGATTGACAGTGAAGAGACAGCATTATCTTCTTGCTTTGGAAGTATCTTTACACTGGTTACATAGTTTGGATCTTTGCTGAAGGCGATCAGCTCGTCTGCAATACTTTTAAATGTTTCAGGATTCAAAGACTTGATAATTACTTCATCAGCTCTTTTATTAATGACGATGAGATCTTTTGGTACAGCGATTTTGTAACGAAGATGTGTCTTTGCTTTTTCTTGTGAAACTACTGAAGCAAAAATTTCCGAAGACAGAAACATCGCCGCAATAATTGTCAAAATTTTGATTCCACATTTCTTCATAAGAATAGAACTTCCTGTTCCACATTTCGCTTTGAAGCCGCTGTATCATTCATCCTAAATAACCAGCTGCATCTTAATTCTACATTTTTTTGGGCAGTATGGAAGGAAAATTTTTCTTACAGGAAGATTTTGCCGAACAAAATTATGACACCTCATTATTTTCCCTATTTACAGGAGTAGGCTTGATCGTGTTGAACTTCAACACTCAAATAATCGGTGTCACATTGTAACCGAATGTTTTAGTCTTTTTGTCTGGTATTGTCTCGAACGATGTTATTGAGTTAGAAAGTTACTCATTCCCTTCTTTTTCATCTTCTCAATCAAAGTCGTTCTATTCATGTGAAGAAGCTTAGAGGCCTGATTCTTGTTACCATCAGTTTTCTCTAGTGCTTGCTGAATCAAACTATCTTCAATATCAGATAGAGTCTGCTTGAGATCCATCCCTTCTTCTGGAAGAGAAATAAGATCATCAAATCGGGAGTTCATTGATTTGTGTTGTAGAAATTTCGCTGGCAGATCATCCGCAGAAATTACATTCCCACCTTTAAGAATTACCAATCTCTCAATCAGGTTCTCAAGTTCCCGGACATTTCCTGGCCAGTCATAGGCCATAAGTAGTCCTAGAGACTCATCATCAAATTCAAGATTGTTTCTTCCGTCTGCACTTACAAATCGGCTGAGGAAGTATGAAATAAGGAGAGGAATATCTTCTTTTCTGCTGGCAAGAGATGGAACTCTGATAGGAATGACGTTTAGTCTGTAATAAAGGTCTTCTCTGAAGTTTCCTTCCGCTACAGCATTTTCAAGGTTCCTATGGGTCGCAGTAATAATCCGTACATCAACTGGAGTTGTTGTCGTGCTACCTACTCTTTCAATCACTCTATTTTGGAGTACTCTGAGTAGCTTGACCTGAAGAAGTAATGGCATGTCACCGATTTCATCAAGGAAGATAGTCCCCTTGTTTGCCAACTCGAAACGACCCTTTCTTGAATTGATGGCTCCGGTAAATGCACCTTTCTCATGTCCAAAAAGTTCACTTTCAAGAAGCTCACCTGGAATAGCACCACAGTTTACAGAAACCATAGGGTTTTCTGTACGAAGGCTCAATTGATGAATCGCATTGGAAACAAGCTCTTTCCCAGTACCAGATGGTCCATTAATTAGAACTGTTGAATCAGATGCGGCTACTTTTTTAATCCTCTCGAAAACTTCTTTCATAAGGACAGAACGACCGATCATTCCGCAAAAGACGTCCTCTTCTTTAGGATCTTCAATTTTGAATTTTCTTCTTCTAGGTCCAGATGGTTTGTCATCTCTGACTGTAACCGAAGGAGTGTACTCCTTATCCAGTTCCCAATTAAGTTTTTGCTTGTAGGCCTTGGCAACAAGCTCAGAAAGAACATCAAGCTCAAACGGCTTGGTTAAATAATGAAACACGCCTTTCTTTGTGGCTTGAATGGCAGTTTCAATGGAAGCAAATCCTGTCATTACGATAGGAACAAACTCCAATTTCTTATCTTTAAGAATATCAATAAGGAGAAGTCCGTCAGAACCTCCCTGATCAGAAAAACTGATGTCTGTAATGAGGCAGAATGGATCTACTTTGCCTTTAGCAATGCGATCCTGGAAGTGACTGATGCAGTCTTCAGGAGAAAGGAAGTAACGGGTTTCAAGTCCTAACTTCTTCTCAATGTACTTCTGAAGTGGTTTACCAAATGTCTGATCGTCCTCTACCAAGTAGAGGATAGGTTTCGCTTGCCCATTGGCATCTTCGTTCTTTTCTTCGAATGAAGAGTGCAAAAAATGAAAATCGTCCATAGTGTGTTCCCAAGCTCGACTGGAACCGTTTCAGATTCCTGAGTCATTCACTTAGGAAAATCCTAGCCCAAAGCAATAACGGGTGTCAATTTCTAGACATGTGAATCATTTTGCCGAGCACAATGATCAAGAATTTATAATGATATCGAAGGCTTGTACCGATCTGTCGGGGCCACCAGACCAGGCCCAAAAGCCAATCAGTGCGACGCACAATAGGCCTAATGAAAATAAAATTGCAGAAACTGCTCTGGCATCCTTTGTCCAAAAGATATATCCGGTGGGAAAAAATATGAAACACAGAGGTACTGCCCAAAATGGGATGTACTTGATGATGAAATAAACAGCATCCATAAAATGATTATATCAAAAAAAAGGCCTCTCGAATCGAGAGGCCTTCATTTTTATTCAATTTAATTTTGAATTAGAAGTGTGACTTCAGCTCTTCAAGCTTGTCGAGTTTTTCCCATGGGAACTCGACATCTGTTCTTCCGAAGTGACCGTAAGCTGCAGACTTGCTATAGATTGGTCTTAGAAGATCAAGTCTATCGATAATCGCCTTTGGTCTCATGTCGAACACTTCATTAACAGCAGCATTAATTTTTGCAACATCAACTTTCTCTGTTCCGAATGTATCAACTAGAAGTGACATAGGCTTGGCAACGCCAATAGCGTATGCAACTTGAACAAGTGCTCTATCAGCAAGGCCAGCAGCAACTACGTGCTTGGCAATATGTCTTGTGGCGTAAGCAGCAGATCTGTCCACTTTTGAAGGATCTTTTCCAGAGAAAGCTCCACCACCGTGAGCTCCGTGACCACCGTATGTATCAACAATGATTTTTCTACCAGTAAGTCCACAGTCTCCCATAGGTCCACCAATAACGAATTTACCAGTTGGGTTGATCCAGAACTTGGTATTGTTATCAATCAAGTGCGAAGGAACAACTTTGTTGATCACTTCTTCTCTGATTCCTTCTTCAATTTGCTTAAGAGTCATGTTCTCAGCATGTTGAGAAGAAACAACGATGTTTTCAATTCTTGCAAGCTTTCCATCAATATATTGAGCAGAAACTTGTGTCTTACCGTCAGCTCTAAGGTCTCCCAGTACTCCATTCTTTCTTACTTCAGAAAGCTTAAGAGCAAGCTTGTGAGAAAGATCGGTTGTAAGTGGCATATAAGTATCAGTTTCATTGATCGCGTAACCAAACATCAAACCTTGGTCTCCGGCACCTTGCTCAACGTGAGTTCCAGCACCTTCATCAACACCTTGAGCGATGTCTGGTGATTGTTTATCAAGGGCAACCATCACTGAACATGTGTGACAGTCAAAACCTTTATCAGAATGATCGTAACCAATCTCTTTAATTTTATTTCTAACAATATGTTGAAAATCAACTTGGGCCTTAGTTGTGATCTCACCTGCAAGAACAACCAAACCTGTTGTGATCATAGTTTCACAGGCTACTCTGGATTTTGGATCTTGCTCAAGCATAGCATCGAGAACACTATCTGAGATTTGGTCTGCCATTTTATCAGGGTGACCTTCTGTAACTGATTCAGATGTAAATACGTAGTCCTTTAACATGGTTTTATCTCCAGAATTCTAAATAAATAATACACTAATATATTCGGGCTATCCTACGCCAAACGGTGCATGAAAACAAGAGATTTGGGGTGTTTAGACTTTATTCCTTGCGTCTGAAATAGCGGAAAAAATGAGGGTTTCGATACTTGTAAAAAAGATCTTTATTTAGAAGCTTCACAAAAACTTTATCGTCAAAAGATAAGACCTTGAATTTACGGCCCTCGGGATCAATGAAGTGATAGAGGTAATCGTAATTCCCTTTCTTATAATCACTCAATAGACCATTTGATTTGTACACTTTCCCTGGTCTCTCAGCTACTGGTTCAAACTCGGCCCAGATACTGTCCATGTCAATTCGCCCAAGCATAGAGTGTCTGGAGAAATACCTGACAGCATGAAAATCAAAGTTTGGATTCATCAATGCATCATAAGCAAGATTGAGGTTTTCTTTTCTAAGATTCTTTCCAAGCTTGGTCATTTCAGGACAGTAGATCCTCAGGTTTCCATGAATGAAATAATAGGTGAATGAAAATTCACTTTCTTTGAAAAGAACATTCAGCCATCTGTACTTGTCCAGGGGCTTCCCGGATTTCGAAATGTACTTGTGAATTTCATCTTCTGGTGGAATGACATAATACTGAGGGAGTCTGGTTCTATTGACCACAACCTGAGCAACATCAATTCTCTCGAGTGCATCTCTTCCATCCAAAGACCCAACTTCATTATAGAGAATAGTCTCAATAGCAAACATTGCCCTCATCCACTCTGGCTTGGACATCCAGTATTTGTAAGTCTCACCTTGCTTTTCGTAGCTGAATCTTTTCAATCCGAGTCTCGCCACATCCTTGGCCTTGACGATCTCGTCCCCAGTTTCAAAATGATCTCCAACTCGTACTTTGTTCGCCTTCAATGATTTATAAAAACCAATCATTCGGCCCATGCGATCCGACCATTCCCCCAGCCTTTCCACCAGTTTCTTCTGTCCCTTCTCTAGCTGGTACTCAACTGCATCAAGAACAAAATCAAAATCGTATCTTAAGTTTTCAGTGAGAAAATCATTTTCTTTTCTAAGTTCCAATACCAAAGTATCGATAGTCGTTCTGAGGAAAGTATCACTTCTTGTATTATTCGGATCAGAAGCCCCATCTTGAACAATCTTTCTGTAGAAATAAACTTCGTTTGCCTTTCGCGCTTCCTTGATGTCCTGAGAGCCTTTGAAGTTGTCATAAGTCAAACGAAGATCGAAGTGATCATTCGGGTGACGATAGGTCAAAAGAAATGGAATTTTACGAAGGAACGTTTGAAACTCATTTTTGAATTTGATTAAAAGGTATTTAGAGCGAATCCTGGCTTTTTCTTTTTCAGTCGCCTGGGACTTTTCAAAATGGTCCCCTTTATATTCCAATAACTGTTTGATTGTTTTTCTGAACTCTTCAAGTTTTTGAATTTCATACTTGAAGTCCTTCTTTCTCTTGGATAGAATTTTCTTTTGAGAATCTATCCAATCTTTTTTTCTCTCCAACTCAGGAATAAAACGATTTACTGTCAGAATATCTAGCTTTGAATTTGGAAGACCTGGGACATAAAACCCACTTCCTCGAAACTTATTATTTAAAACCCAAAACTTTTCTTCTGTTCCAGGTCTGCACATTTTTTTGAAAAATTTTGAATGTTCTTTCAGATATTTTTTGATCACAGTACTTCTGGAACCTGGAAACTTGACCAGAGAAGATCTCGGAGCTTCTCTCAATACAAGACTTGGCCGAGACACAGCTTGGTGTAGCTGGCTTTCACCTTGAGCAACAGTAGAGAAGATGAATAAAGTTAGAATACTATTTTTGAATTTCATGCATGAAATCGGATTGCCAGAATCCAAGACAAGTTCCATTACTGAGGACAAGAATTACTGAATCTTCACTTCCAGCTTCCCTTACAACCTCTATGACTTCATCTGTAGATGACAATACCTTGGATTCCTTTCCTTTACTTTTGGCCTTTTCCACAACTTTCTCAACATCCAGATCGACAGCGCCTTTCGCGCTCGTTGGTCTTGGAAGTTTGGTGATATAGACTTCGTCTGCTTCGGCGAGTGAATTTTCAAAACCTTCCTGAAAGAAAGAACTTCTAGCAGTAGCCGAATGCGGTTCAAATATGACTTTTAATTTTTTATTCGGAAAACGACTTCTTATGGCTTCTAAAGTTGCCTCAACAGCTCTTGGATGGTGGGCAAAGTCATCAACGATGACAGCTTTTCCAAATTTTCCTCTAATTTCCTGACGTCTTTTTACCAATGACAGGTTTTCGATGGAGCTTTGTAGCTCTTTTGGTGAAAAGCCTTCATTCATACAGAACATCAAACAAGCCGTAATGTTTTCGATGTTATGTTTACCAACCATATTTGTGTGGAAATCAATGGTCTCTCCATTCCATACAACCTGAAAGCGACTCCCTGTTTCATCAACATTTACAATCTTAGGTCCATTTTCACAGTCCGCACCATACCAATGGACATGTTTCCCTTTAAATTCAGAAGCTAGTTCTTTTGATGCTGAATAGTTTTCACAGTAAATATGAGCTCCTTCAACATTTGGAATAAGAGCACGAAACTCGTCTTTGATACTTTCGATATTTTCAAAAATATCGGCATGATCAAATTCCAATGAAGTAAGAATCAAATGATCAATATGGTAGCTTCTGAACTTTGAGAATTTTTCAAAGTAGGCACTATCATATTCATCACTTTCAATAACGAAATATGAACCATCACCGAGTCGTGAAGGTGGTCTTCCTTCAATCACTCCTCCAATGAAATAACCAGGATTCTTCCCCAAGTTTTCTAGGATCTGTGTCATGAAGAATGAAGTTGTGGTTTTTCCATGTGTACCTGATATCCCTATGACGTTTTGCTCAGCGAGTACCAGAAACCCCAAGGCACTTGGAAATGAAATGAAAGGTACGCCCAATGACTCAATTCTTCTGGCGTCATCACTCATCCTAGGAACAACATTTCCAACAACGATAAGATCAAACTCTTTCAAATAGTCGTCTGTGATGTCTCCCAATCTTTTACATTGAATCCCTGTCGTTTCAAGATATGTACTCATGGGTGGATAAAAATTGAGATCTCCACCTTCAACATGAAAGCCGTTTTCTTTCAACAAGCACGCAGCAGCTCCCATACCGGTGCCGCAAATTCTATAAAAGAATACCTTCTTTACGTTTTTTAGAAGATCAATTTGATCGGGTTTAACCTGATGGCTCAAGTCCATTGATACCTCACTAAAGTCCAGTGCACATTTTAACACTCAGACCCTAGTGAGGGAAAGAAAACTTCTTAAAGACCCATAATGGATTCCACCATGTCGCGACAGGTGGTTCCAACTTTATTTGGAGTAAGGCCGGCTGGATTGACACCCTCCCACCAGGCCTTAGTGTTTTGAAGCCGGTTGATTGCACCACTGTTTTGAACTTTCTCTTCCGGCTTCACTGCTCTACCAATTTTTTGTTTAACATTACCATAGAGCTTGTTCAAAAAGCCGCTGTCATAGGTGTCAGTTGCTTCTTCAATATGAACAATCTCATCTGGAAAGACGATTAACGGAATCAATCTTTCGGCCTCACGATAATCTGAAACCAAATTAGTCATGATTCGACGCTTATCAATATGAATAGCTGCAATCTTCTTTACGTTATCCCCACCAGACCACTCATCAGCAAAATTCTCGGCAACATCTGCAACAGAAGTCGACAAGAATGGACTTGCTACAGGATCATGGCTATGTCCTTTCATCATGGCGGTATATGAATCCACTTTCAACGGCACCTCACCTCTCGCCATCTTGCCAAGCTTGCTATGATAAGTTTTAAGAGATCTCAACCTTCTGGTATAGTTCCCTTGGTTTTTAGTTAATAGCTTTGACATCAGGAAGTAACCACCATCATTACTCTCGCGAACAAGGTCATCAGCAAGACCTCTGAAGACAAGAGTCTTTTTCGAGTTCTGAGTTGCTGGAGTTTCAAGAGCATCAAGCCATCTGGTCCAAAGTGCAACCTCTGTTGGCTCCATCTCCTCCCAAGGCATGAATGAATCAATTAGCTTTCTAGCATTGACTCTGTCATTGGCAGCAATGTAATCATCTAACTTCTTTGGAGAATCCTGAAGATCTTTAAGTAACTGTTTGTATCTATTGGTGATGGTTTTTCTCATCTTGTTCTCGGCAGTCACTTCTTTTTTGACTGACTTCACCAATTTTTCACCTTGGGCCTTACGGGCCTTGATGTATTCATCAATTTGAGAACCTTCGTCGACGTCGAGGATGTCATAGCGAACTTTTTCCATCGCATCGACTTCAGCTTCAGCTAGAAGCATGGCCGATCTTTTCGATCCATACTTGGCGTTCAAGGTTACCTCTGCCCAAAACATGGGGTGAACAAAAGGTTCATCAACAATTTGCTTGAGGTGGGCCATCTCTTCGGCAACAACCATTGGGTTCTTCAATCCCTGCGGGGTAATTCTGACTTCAATAACCAGTCCTTCTGTATTTGAGAAGACCGGAACAATTTCTGCCAACTTCCCATCAGGAAGACTATTTACTTTTTTGAGTTTTGCCACACCTTTCCATTCTTCATCATTACCTTTGTATTTCAAGGCATCGGTCAGGTCGTCAACGGCATCTTTGAGTCTCTGCTCTGGATTGAATCCTTCGACCTCAGTGATTTCTCCAAGAAGATCTTTGGTTCTTGGGTCCGGTGCATAATAGGCAAGCGAACAAAACTTGGTTCCAACATCACAAACATCAGTGGTCTTATGTGTCGGGAGAATATGATATTTAAGCGCTCCGTTATAGGTGACATCATAATCGAGACCACCTTGCATAAAAGAAGCCCGTGTGAATGCTTTAACCAGATAATCCGGTTCTATATCATAAGTCGCTTTAAGAGCGACCATACCTTCCGGTGGGGGTCCTCTGACGACTTCAATTTCAGCCCACTTGGAAATATCTCCGATGGCATCTTCATACTTCTCTACAATCTGTCTGTACTGTTCAAGAACTTCTGTATTTGAAGAATATATTTGAACCTTCAACTTTTCATTTTTCGGATGCCAATTTCCATCGAGGAATTCCTTACTGACACCAAGAGTTGGAACAGGAAGGTTCTCTCCGATATCTCGGACAATGTAGCTCAAGACCTCAGATGTCTGTACAACACGCTTTGAAAAGAAATCATCTGAAAAGTTATCAACTGAATCCACAAAACTTTTGAGAGCTGCTTCGGTTGGAACCGGCTTTCCTCTAAACTGACTTTGAACATAATGTTGAAAAACTTTTCCCTTCTTGCTGTATAGCTTGTCGATCATTGATCTCAGCTTCATATGAGCGTTGTTCAAAGGAACTTCCACTGGTTTTGGAATTTTAGCTCGATCTCTGGCAAACATCGTATCGAGAATTGCATTTAGTGCTTTTCTTCTCTTTGAAGATGAAGCACTGGCAAGAGTCTCCCCTTCACTTCCAAGGATATCTGAAATAAGAAGATAGAATCTCAGGTTGTCATCTGTTCCGTTAAAAATTCTTCTCAGATATGAAGATTCAATCTCAACAAAGTCTGATCTTTGTTTAACTAGATCAAGCCAGTCAAAAGTTTCTTCGAATGGAGATCCCACGTGTTCTACAGAACCGCCGACCTTTGCAAGATCGATATCCATGACATCGCCATGAACTCGAAGTTTTGAGGTACCGTCTTGAACATAGGCGGGAACAACCAGATCACCGACTTTATAACCTTTCCCAGGAACGGCTCCAGCAGTTCCGATGTATGTGATTTCTTTGTGACCGGTGTTTTTCAAGGCCTGAGCGAGAGGAACAACTTCGTCCCCCCAAACATTACCAAGCACTCTCCAACGAACAGATTTTCCCTGGGAGTTCTTGAAAACGAAATCCGTCATTTGAACTTGTGTTGTATCGTAATCAAACTGCTTGTATACAGCCGGCATCATGTTAGAGTCAGCTTCAACCAAACCTTTTACTTTTTCGTAATTCTTTTCAATAGTCTTCTTGTGATCATGTACTGAAAATTTAGGAGAAGACATTTTGTCGAACATCTCCTCGATTTCTTCAAACTTTGCAGCTCCAACTCTAAGTTTCAACTTGGTTGGGTCCTGGTCGTACATATTTTGCAGACCTTGGAGTTTCCAAAAAAGATTGAACTGACCGTCGATGGCTCCACGCTGACCAATAATCACTCTGTCAGCATTTGGTAAATGTTCCATCTGCTCAGTGAGCTTGGCCGTCATTCTTTTATGAAATTCCTGAAGATCTCCATGAACAACAACTTTGTTTTGAAGATTACCACCAGCTAGATTCGACAAGGCAAGAGAGTGAATCATGTGTTCAAGACGATCAGCACCACCAATATTAGTGACAGCGTAACGATAGGTATTTTCACCTGGATATTTGACTACAAACTGCTTATTGTAATTGGCTGCCATCGGGTTAATTTCCGCAATGACTTCGGCTCCAGATTGTTGGACATGTTTCATGAACTCACGACTATCACCTAGATGGAATTCAACAGTCTTACCAGTTTCTGCCGCTTCCCAGAACATCGCTCTGGTTGTTCTATTTGAAATGTAATGTCCGGAATCAAGTGTTAGTTCTTCCGGATTAATATTTGCAATGGTGAGAGTTTGTGCTCTAGCAGGGGTTGGAGCAAAATCCGGATTAGCCAGGTCACCCTTGAGTTTTGTTTCTTTGACGGCAAAGGCCTCATTCAACTTGTTTTTAAGGAAGTTGTATCCCCATTTCATATCTGTCTGATTGAAAGAAATCTCTGGATGATATTTCTTAAGCCAGTCCATGATCATTTTGTCGTAATTATGTGCATCTTTCAGTTGATCAACTGTGTAGCCTTCAGCAAACAGTTGCTTGGAAGTGATTTTCTTGATGGCAGTCATCGCCTCTTCAGGAATCTTTCCATCCATGTTGTGTGAATATTCTGTGATGTAATAATGGAATCGATCGACTCCTAGGTAATACTTCAAGTCATCTTCAATTCCTGCTATAGATCTGAATCCAAAAATGCTGAATCCGCCATGCTGAAAGCTGGAACATGAAGTGATGAATAAACTTAGGATTAAAAGCTGCGCTACGACCGCTTTGACTCTCATTACCGATTCTCCTGAAAATACACACAAATTCTCAGTAACTTATCGGACAAAAAGAGCTGTAAATTGAGTGAAAAACGGGCCCGAAAGACTCATGTTTTCGGCTAGTTACCAGCTTTCCACAAAGACTCGATCAAATAGATACAAGTCTGCTTTTCAGCTGCTGGAGGAGGTGGTGGCGCGACAGCTTCACCTTTCTTGAAGAGCTTTTTAAAAAAGTCAGAGATTGATTTGAAAAACTTCTTGAATGAGCTTTCCTTAGGAGCTGCTGCTAGCTCCGAAACGTTGCTAACTTTATTATGTTTATCGAAAACTTCCTTAATAGAGTCAAAATACTTTTCCCCGGACTCTTGTCCGTACTGCTTCACCAATTTATCTTTGGTCTTATCAAGAAATAGCTTCTCTCTCCCACTAGCACCGAGCTGACCATGAATTTCCTGATCATGAATGGCCACAATCTCATCTGGAAAAGTAATGAGCGGAGTCAGTATCTCCAATTCACTTGCAAAAACCGACGCGTAGTTGGCCATCATCAATCGAGGATCCATCAAAAATGCTGATGCCCTCTTTTTTCCGAACATGTGAGCTGTTTCAATCTTAGGTGTCCAACTCAAGAATGGGGATCCTTGTGGATTCATTGCATGCTGATGAAACATGGTTGTCATTCTCGCACTCTTGGTAAATTCATTGGTACCAGTTTCAATATTTTGATTTAAAACTTTGTCATACATAGTCTGAAGTGATCTCAAGCGTCTGTTCCAAGTCCCTTGGTTCTTGGTCATGACTGACGACATAAAGATCCCTTTGCTTTCCTTGATCGCAACTTCACGCTCAAGTTCAACACCGTTTTCAATGAATGGATAAACCATGTCATCATCGATTCCTCTGAAAACAAGAATTCTATCCTTCAACTCAGCAGGTTCACGAATAGCATCCAAAACAGTCTGCCAATACTGTTTTTCAGCAGGAGTCATGAATTCTTTTGGAAGATAAGTCTCAATCAGATCTGCAGCTTCTTTACGTTTTCCAGCGGCAGCAAGAGACTTCAACTGATCCATATCTCCAGCCCTATCAAGTTCCTTTAGAAGAGTTTTTCTGGTGGTCTCTAGAGATTTTCTCTCTTTCTTTTGAGCAGTCATCAGCGGAGCAAGTGAGGTTCTTTGTTCTTCTACTTCTGAGAGAAGGGATTTATTGTACTCGATATACTCGTCAACTCTATTTGCAGCAATGGCCTCTCGACCAATACTCTTTGTCGAATAGTTGGCCTGATCCAAAGTTTTACCAAAGCCAACGTTGGTTACATCATAACTCTTGTATGTGATCTTCATTGAGGAAGGATCAAGACTGTGTTCTTTGATTTTCAGAAGATTATCCAGTGACTCAAGATCTCCAAGTCTGGCATTGAAAACCATTTCAAAGAAATCATGATAAACATTGAAATACTTTCTGTTGGCGATCTGTTGAAGAAAATGTGTCAGTCTCAACATCGCCACCTTGTCACTCATGGCATTGGCCGAGTGATAGATCTTTACAATATAACGGCCATCACCCGTCACTTCAGGAAAAACCCGAAATGCCTTTCCAGCTGGCATTTCTTCCGATTGCTCAAAAACAAAGTCGAAGTATTTACCTTTGGCCAAAGTCTTCTTTATTTCTTTTTCAATGTAACTCTTCAAATCAAATTGAATGGCATCATCCGGAATTACATCATCAGCATGATCAAAGCTCAAAATATCACTGGCCTTAACCGGAAGGTCATTGATCTCTTCAGCAGCAGGCATTCTCCAAGGAGCAATACTCGAGCAAGATTGCAACAGTAACATTGAACTAATAAATAAAGTGGTTATCAGACTTCTCATTACGAAGCTTTTCGGACACTTAACCCTCTTACTTGAATAAAAAACTCAGACTTTAGAAATTACCAGACGTTATCGTGAATCTGTCTTCTTATAGCGTTGAGGCCACCCTTGTCATACCAGTAATTCTTGGTTGCATTTGAAAGGAGAACGACCCCTTTAGAAGTCATCAAATCCATCCAAATTGAAGTCCCAGTGAACCCAAGGTGGCCAAAGGTAAGCTCACTCGCCTTGTTTCCAGCAATTGAATTTCCTGGTTCAAGAACTCTATCCCATCCTTTGATGAACCTTCTGTTGGGATCATGACTTTCGAACTCTGATCGGATTTTTGCTCTCATACCAGTCATCTTTTCAAGATTTAAAAGTGTCCTGCAAAGTCCGCTTACGGTACCAAAAAGACCAGCATGAGAAATCTTATCCTTTATAACCCAAGCATTTGGATCATGAACCTCACCTCTTATGGTGTGCCCATCTCTGAAACCAGTTGGCGGAGAAAGCTGAGGTGATTTCAAATCAGTCCAATGACAAACTTCATTGTCCCATGCCTTTGAACATGTTTCATAGAGAGGCTTACCGGTTTGCTTTTCAATTTCCAACATGGTTCTTAGGGCCGAAAAATCTGAATAGAGGTCAGTTTCAGAGAGAGAAGTCGGATAAGAAAGAATCTGATCTCTCCATGTCTTTCTATCAAGTAGACCCCAAGCTGGAAGACTTGCTCTGTGATTCAAAAGCCAGAGCATATCCTCAGTAAAAATCTTTGGCTCAAGAAGCCATGAACTCGCCAAAGTCATTGGTTTGGTCAGACTAGCAAGATCAAAAAAAGATTCAGTTTCAACAAAGCCTTCACCTTCCTTGAATTCAAATGAATCGAAAGAAGCTGAATCGAAATCAACAACTCCGACTGCAATACAGTCGAAGTGTTGATCTACCATCTCTTTGAAAATTATATCCTTAAGAACTTGCACTTATTTTGGATTCTTGAGTGCCGCTTGAGCTGCTGCCAGTCTCGCAATTGGTACTCTGAACGGTGAACAACTTACATAATCAAGCCCAATTCTATGACAGAAATCGATTGATCGAGGTTCACCACCGTGTTCTCCACAAATCCCCATGTGCATATCAGGATTCGTCTTCTTCCCTTCTGTTCTGGCGTGCTCAACCAAGAACCCAACACCTTCTTGATCTAGTGATACAAATGGATCGTATTGAAGAAGTTTTCCAATATACTCTGGAAGAAATTTTCCACCGTCATCTCTGGAAAGACCATAAGTTGTCTGAGTCAAATCATTGGTACCAAATGAGAAGAAATCTGCATGATTGGCAATCTTGGCAGCTGTAATCGCCGCTCTTGGAAGTTCAATCATTGTCCCAATCTTGTATTTTATTGTGGCTTTCTTTTCTTCAAAAATAGTCGCAATAGTTTCTTCTGCTGAAGCTCGAAGAGTTTTTAATTCCTCATCCAAGGCCACAAGAGGGATCATGATTTCCGGCTGAACATCAGCACCATCTTTACTGGCATCAATTGCAGCTTCCATAATTGCACGTACTTGCATGTTATAAATTTCAGGATAAGTAATACCTAGTCGACAACCTCTATGCCCAAGCATCGGGTTGAATTCTTCAAGTTGCTCTTTTCTTTCTTGAATGGCTTTCACTTCAAGTCCAAGACTTTCAGCCAATTCCTGAACTTCTTCGTCAGAGTGAGGAAGGAACTCATGCAATGGTGGATCGAGAAGTCTGATATTCACTGGTTTACCAGTCATCGCCTTGAAGATTCCTGTAAAGTCATCTCTTTGAAAAGGAAGAATCTTGGCAAGGGCCTTTTCTCTTTCTTCACGAGTCTTGGCAAAGATCATTTCTCTTACAGCAAGAATTCTTTCTGCTTCGAAGAACATGTGTTCTGTTCGACATAGCCCAATCCCTTCTGCTCCAAATTCAAGAGCAGTATGAGAATCCTCAGGGTTATCCGCATTTGTTCTGACTTTCAATGTTCTGATCTCATCGGCCCAGGCCATGAATACGGCAAAGTCATCAGAGATTGAAGCCGCAATTGTCGGAACTGATCCTTCAATCACTTCTCCGGTCCCACCATCAATAGTCAGGAAGTCACCTTCTTTATAAGTTTTTCCATTTACAGTAAGAGTCTCAGCTCTTGAGTCGATGATTAAAGCGGTACATCCAGCGACACAAGGTTTCCCCATTCCTCTAGCAACAACGGCAGCATGAGAAGTCATCCCACCTCTGGCCGTCAAAATTCCCTGAGAAGCTACCATCCCACCAATATCTTCTGGTGAGGTTTCTTGTCTTACAAGTAGAACTTTCTTTCCAGTTTCATGCATGGAGTGAGCTTTTTCAGAAGTAAATACAATCTCACCAGCTGCAGCACCAGGAGAAGCAGGAAGTCCAACAGCAATCACTTCTTTCTTAGCTGCAGGATCCAATCTTGGGTGGAGAAGTTGATTCAAGTCTTCCGGCTTGATTCTAGTGATGGCCTCTTTCTTTTCAAGAAGACCTTCATTAACCAAATCAACCGCAATTTTCAAACCAGCGGCAGCAGTACGCTTTCCATTTCTGGTCTGAAGAATATAGAGATTATTATTTTCAATAGTGAACTCGATATCCTGCATGTCTTTGTAATGCTCTTCAAGTTTTTGATAAACCTCAACAAGTTCATCAAAAGCAGCAGGCATAACTTCCTGAAGAGTCTTCAGTGTTTTATTTGAATCATTTTTTGAGCACTCATTGATTGGAGCAGGAGTTCTGATCCCGGCAACAACGTCTTCACCTTGAGCGTTGACGAGGTATTCACCAAAGAATCTTTTTTCACCAGTACTTGGGTCTCTTGTAAAACAGACTCCTGTAGCACAATCATCACCCATATTTCCAAAAACCATACTTTGAACGTTAACCGCTGTTCCCCAATCATGACTAAACTCATTCAGCTCACGATATTTTTTCGCTCTTGGATTATTCCAAGATCTGAAAACGGCAGCGATCGCTTCCCACATCTGATCCATAGGATCTTGAGGAAAGCTCTTACCCGTCTCTTCGAGAATGATTTTTTTGTATACAGTAACAAGTTCTTCCAGATCTTCCCCCGTAAGGTCTGTATCCTGATGAACTCCTCTAGCTTCTTTCAAATCTTCGAGTGTTGCCTCAAGAAGTGAAATATTGAATCCCATCACCACATTGGCATACATCTGGATGAATCTTCTATAACTATCCCAAGCAAATCTTGCATTACCTGTTAGCTTGGCAACACCCAATACAGTTTCATCATTCATCCCAAGGTTGAGAACTGTATCCATCATCCCCGGCATGGAAACTCTGGCTCCAGATCTCACTGAAAAAAGAAGTGGATTTGATGTATCACCAAACTTCTTTCCAAAGATTCCTTCAACTTCTTGAAGAGCTTTTTTTACTTGAGTCTTGATTTCATCTGAAATGTTGTTTCCATTTTTTGTGTAATCAATACAAGCTTCAGTCGTTACGGTGAAACCTGGAGGCACTGCCAATCCAAGAGAAGACATCTCCGCAAGGTTGGCTCCTTTACCACCAAGAAGCTCCTTCATGGTTCTGTCGCCTTCCGTATTTTTCGAATTGAAGCTATAAACCCATTTCTTATCAGTCATGATAAATCCCCCCGATATCAGAACTTAAGTTTGTCTTTGAGATAATCTTTTACTTTGTCGATAGCGACTCTTTCCTGAACCATGGTGTCTCTGTTTCTGATAGTCACGGCGTTATCGTCCAATGAATCGAAATCAAAAGTCACACAGAAAGGAGTACCAATTTCGTCTTGACGACGATATCTCTTACCGATTGAACCAGCGACGTCATACTCAGCTTTGTAATCTTTTTGAATGTCTTCAAAAAGTTTTCTAGCTGGTTCATCCAGTTTTTCTTTTTTAACAAGAGGAAGAACAGCAACCTTGATCGGTGCAAGTCTTGGATGAAGTCTTAGAACAGTTCTTTCATTGTCCTTGTCGCCTTCATTTTCAAGTCTGTAGGCATCGCAAAGAATGGCGAGAAGCGATCTATCACAACCGACAGAAGTTTCAACCACATATGGAATGTATTTCTTGTTCCCATCTTCCTGGTCAACGTACTCAAGTTTCTTCCCAGAGAATTCCTGGTGTTGTTTGAGGTCAAAATCAGTTCTCGAATGGATCCCTTCCATCTCTCCCCAGCCATGTGGAAATTCATATTCAATATCCATGGCCGCATCAGCATAGTGGGCAAGCTCATCTGGTCCATGAGGATGCCATCTAAGTTTTTCAGGTCTAAGACCATTTTCTATATGCCATTGGTATCTGATTTCTTTCCACTTCTCCATGAACTCCATTTGAGTTCCCGGCTTGCAGAAATATTGCATTTCCATTTGTTCGAATTCTCTTGTTCTGAAAATGAAGTTACCTGGAGTAATCTCATTTCTGAATGCTTTACCTATCTGACAAATTCCAAATGGAAGTTTCTTTCTCATGGTTGTCTGAACATTCAAGAAGTTTACGAAAATCCCTTGAGCTGTTTCTGGTCTCATGTAGACAATCGCAGAAGAGTCTTCAACGGGACCAAAGTGAGTCTTGAACATGAGGTTGAAATCTCTGGCCTCAGTGAAAGAATCTTTAGCACCACACTTAGGACAAGGTTGAGTAACATCAACTTTGTCTTCACGATAGCGCTCTTTACAACTTTTACAATCGATCATCGGATCGTTGAAACCATCAACGTGACCAGAAGCTTTCCAAACTGTAGGGTGCATGAAAATTGAAGCGTCGACACCAACAACATCATCTCTGAGAGTCATCGATCTCCACCATGTTTGCTTGAGATTATTTTTCAGTTCAACACCAAGAGGGCCGTAATCCCAACAAGACTGTAGGCCTCCATAAACTTCTGAACTTTGAAAAATAAAACCACGTCTTTTACAAAGGCTGACCAGTTCGGCCATATCTTTGAGGTTAGTCTCTGACACGATGCGCTCCTTCTTCTATAGCAGGTCTGAAAATTTGAACGCATATTACATCAGGGAAAGGCCTCTTTAAAGCCGGAAACGACGACCTAACAGAGATTAAATTTTTTGTGAGAGGTCATAAAGTTTGGCGTATTCGCCATTATGTTGCATCAATTCAGAATGGGTTCCTGACTCCACGAGTTTTCCCTCGTGAAGAACGAAGATTTTATCGAAATCTTGGATAGTTGAAAGCCTGTGGGCCACCGCAATAACGGTTTTACTTCCAGCAAGACGCTCCAAAGCTTTTTGAACCACTTTTTCCGACTCATTGTCCAAAGCACTGGTTGCTTCGTCAAAGAGGAGGATATCGGTGTCCTGCAAGAAGGCCCGGGCAATAGTGATTCGCTGCTGTTGTCCGCCAGAAAGTCTGGTTCCACGATCACCTATCACTGTTTCAATACCCTCTGGAAGTTTACTCACAAACTCATCGGCGTAAGCCACTTCCAATGCTTTTTGAATTTGCTCATCAGAGAATTCTTTCCCGAGGCAAAGATTCTCTTTGATCGAATCATGAAAGAGAAAAATATCCTGGCTCACGAGACCAGAAAGAGATCTTAAGGCATCAAGTTTGTAATCTCTAATGTCATTTCCATCAACAGTGATAACTCCCGGCTCGACTCGATAAAGTCCGAGTAACAAGTTGACCAAAGTTGATTTTCCAGAACCACTCAATCCGACCAACGCAACTTTCTCACCTTTGTTAATAGTCAGGCTTAAATCTCTGATCACGTCACCTTCGCCATAACTGAAAGTTAGATTTTTAACTTCAATAGACTTTTCAAATTTTGCGCTGTTAATTTTTCCGTTATCAACTTCTTCAGGAAGATTGAGAAGATCGAAAATCCTCTCACCGGCAGCCAAAGCTTGGTTGATTTTAACATTTGCCTGACTGTACTTCCTGATTGGATCCATCAAAAGAGCGAGAGCGGTAATAAAACTGATGAAATCCCCCGTTGTCATTCCACCAACATGAATTCTATGGTGAGCGAAAAGAATGACTCCTGAAAAAGCCAAAGCACCGACCAATTCGACGAAAGGGTGTGCCATCTCTTCAACGAAAGTTGTCTTCATAAGTGAAGAAAAGAAGCGATCCTGTGCAGATTCAAACCTATGATTTTGAAAATTTTCCAAATTGAATGCTTTAGTAATTTTGTAACCAGAAATTCCTTCTCCAATTGTATGAGTCAAATGGGAAGCTTCTTCTTGAACTTCACTCTGATTTCGTCTGACCTTTCTTCCCGACTGAAAAAAGATCAAAACAAAAAGTGGAGCGACCACAACAATAATCAAAGTTAATTGCCAGTCACGATAAAGAGCAAGACCGAACATGAACAATGCAGTAAGGGGCTCACGCAAAATATCGACACTTCCTCTAAAGCCTTGAGAAAAAGTCGCAGTATCATTCAACAGATTTGAAATCAGTTTTCCTTGTTTACTTTTTGAGTAAAAACTCATTGGCAATCGCTGGAGTTTTTTAAAAATCTCACTTCGAACTGAACATGTGGCACGATCAACTACATAACGAATCCAATAGAAGTGAAAAAATCGCGCTGGAAAATTCAAAAGGCCTAGCCCCAATAGAATTCCAGCTAAAACAATGGCTTCATCAAAACTTGCAGTCTCAGACAAACCTTTGTCGAAAATCGGCTTAACCAGATACGCCTGACAAAATTTGATTCCGGCCAAGGCAAATGAAAAAAGGATGGAGCCAATGACCTTGCCCTTGTGGGGCTTCACATACGGAACCAGTCTTTTGATGAGCGTTAAAATCATGACCCAAGTGTATCAATTTGCCTTGAGATTTAGAATAACATTTTGAAAGTTTTAAAATCAGTCATCTGGAATTGATACTGATAACAAAAATAGTTGAACAAGGGATGGGTAAAGGCCTTATCCCACGGTGTAGCCGGGATGTCAGAGTATTTACTCTTAGAAGCCATCGCCAGCAAATCCCTAATCTGATTGCCTCCCTGGCCATATGAATACTGTCGATCCTCCACTCCCAGTTCCGAGATCTTGGCAAAACCGCCATGCTGGGCGTCCAGATGAACCGGGTCCCCTTTTTTGATTTCTTCACCGGAAATCACACAATGAGATGTATCGGGGAAAATTCCTGTCTCAACAAAAAGCTTTGAAAGAAAAACTGCGAGATGCCACGACCATTCAAAGTTCCCTTCTTCGAGACTTTTTTCGAGATAGACTTCAGCATTACTTAGAACCCTGAAAAGTCCGACTGAGTGATCATCAAAATCCTGAAACTCATCATGCAAATCTGCAGACTGAGAAAGCTTTGAAAGAACTTCCAGATAAAGACACAAGAGAGAAAAGGCTTTGTGGTTTGTCCTGATTTGCTTATGGCTCCAGAGTGGCAACCACTCTTTTGCACTATAAGACTCCGAAGTTGATTTACTTCTATTCAGTTCAACTTTCAGCATATATCCAAGTTCGAGTTGGGAAGATTTCTTTTTGGCTCCCCCACCTTGGCCTCCATAAAAACAGACTGGAATCTCTTTCCCTGATCGCAAAAGAATATGTCCCATCAAATGTCTATCTTGAAAGGGAGCCTTTGAAAGAAGAATCCCTTCTATTTTTGTTTGCATGTTTGTTTTATACCCTAAAGAACGCATTAAGACGACTCCATAGCAAATTCAACAGTATAGGACTTGAAAAAAGGGATTTACTCTTAGGTCCAAACGAGTTGAATGAATAAATATTGAAGTTTTCCCCAGTCCGTCCTCCCCTTGAGGCCATTTGAGTCCACATATCTTCATCTTCAAGAAAGTGATTAATGTATATTTCTTGAATCGCTCCTAGGTTCACTCCATGAGACAAAGCCGAGGTAGAAAAAATCACTCGAGGTGGAGAATTTCGATCATAGTTTTTTGTGAAAGTCGACGTTTCACCTCCTACACATCCCATAGAGTGGATACCAAGCCAGTGAAAATAATCGACCCAATTGTAGACTTCATCCCTTGTTCGGCAAAAATACAATGCTGTTCCCTTTTTATGGATTCGCATTTGATCTTCAAAAAACAAATTGAAAAGTCCCTTCATTTGCTTTGGAAAATGAACATTAAACATTGGAGGAAAGTTCATCTTCATGTTTCCATGATCAAGAATCATGGTTTCAAACCCGGGAGAGATCGAATGCTCCAACCAGTTGAGGCTCGAGTGATCAAGAGTTGCCGTCAATCCTAAAGAAGGAAAATTTAAACTTCCTATCAACTCGAGAAAACTCAGAAGTCTTGGACGAAATGTACTTCCCCATTTATGAAAGAGGTGAATCTCATCAAGAATAATGAGAGGTTTAGGTTGAAGTAGTGATAACTTCTCCAACATACCAGTCTTCATTGACTCCGGTGTCGTCACCAGAAAATCCCACTCATTTTCAAACTGCTCTTGCTTCATGGATGGACACACCAGGAGCGACTTCGTCCCGGCCTTTTCATAAAACTCCATGGCCAGGGCTTTCAATGGGGAAACAAAAACAACCCTTCTCAACCCCCTATTCAGGTTATTGAGAACGAAATGGGTCTTTCCAGAGCCTGTAGGGGCCAACAAAACTTTTAACTCACCATCTTGAACAAGATTCACCATGGAGACAGGTTGATCCAAGAAGTGTTTCAGGGTATGAAGTTCATCTAATTGTTTTCAGGTGAGTAAAATGAACTACCTTTGGGTTTTCGAAAATGAAGTGGAAGAAAATGAAAAAATTGTCATCAAAGATGATTTTAGAATTCAACACCTCAATGAAATTCTAAAGTCTAAAAAGAGCGATCAATTAAAGATTGTTATTCTCAATAAAGGTTTGGGACTGGCTTCAATTGATAAGCTTGAACACAATGAAATCCAACTGACAATCAAATCGCTTTCTCCAGGCCAAGAACGGACTATTGATTTGATGGTTGGCCTCTCCAGACCTCAAACCATGAAAAAGGTTCTAGAGCTCGCATCAGGATTTCCTGTTAAAAGAATTTTTCTCCATCGAACAGAGCTAGGTGAAAAAAGTTATGAGACCAGCAAAGTTCTTGAGGATGATCAACTCTCAAAACATCTACTTTTAGGACTTTCTCAAACTGGACGTTTTCAGACTCTCCCAGAAGTTGAAGTTTGCAAATATATTCCCTTTTCAAAAGTTGAAGACAAAAAAAATAAAATTATTTTTCATCCCCGGGAAAAATCCTGTTTGAAAAGTTTCGTTCTTGAAGATCTGGTTTTGGCAATTGGTTCTGAGCGAGGCTATACAGAATCGGAACTCGACAAGTTCAAAGAGAATGGATTTAAGACCTGCTGGCTTTCTGACTCCATACTTCGAGTTGAAACTGCTTTGACTTCTGCCCTCTCTGGAATTGATCTCATCCGATTTTCTTGATTCACGTGAACATTTCTTGACGCGTCAGTTGCTAATTTACACATCACTCCATATAAGAGATAACTAATCATGGCCAAAAAAGTTTCCGGATTCACATTCATTAAAAATGGACTGACATTGGGATATCCCATCAAGGAAAGTGTTCAAAGCATTGAACCTCTCTGTGATGAAATAGTCATTAATGTTGGATTCGATGATCCAAATCTTACTGGTGACGATGGTACCCACGAATATTTAAGAGACCATTTCCAAGGAGACAAATTCAAGTTCGTCCGTTCATGGTGGGACCCTGAAATTTCAGCTCACGGAAAAATTCTTTCTCAACAAACAAATATCGCACTAGAAAAATGCACTGGTGATTATTGTCAATACATTCAAGGTGACGAGGCCATCCATGAAGATGATCTTCCTGCGATTGAAGATGGTATACGCCAAATGGAAAAGAACCAGAATATCGACGGATTGATTTTCAAGTACATTCACTTCTACGGAAATGTGGACATTTATAAATACACTAGAAATGTTTATCGTCGTGAAGTGCGATTGATCAGGGGCCAAAAAGGAATTAAAAGCTGGCTCGACGCTCAAGGGTTCAGAGCTGCTGATGACAGCAAGATCAAGGCCCGACTGATAAACGCTCGCGTATTTCATTATGGATGGGCAAGAAAAGAAAATGTTATGAATGCCAAGGTAAATGCTTTTGAAAAGCTCTATCATGGCAAAGATTATGAAAACCCGGAATTCAAATATGAGAAGATCTGGGGACTCAAACAATTCAAAGAAACTCACCCTGCTGTGATGAAAGAATGGATTGAAACCCATCGAAATGACGTGGACATCATGAAGATGCAGTCCCATTTCGAATGGAAAAATGTTGGACTTGCCATTTCTGATGCCCTTGAAGGTTTGACAGGGTATAGAATGGGAGAATACAAGAACTATCGTAAGATTTGATGGAGTTTATATGATTCGACAATTGGAAAAGCTATTTGATGAACAAGTGAGACCTGCTTTGGCAGCTCATGGTGGTGGCGTTGAAATTGTTGATTTTGATAACGACAGACTTTACTTGAAACTCTCTGGCGGTTGCCAAGGCTGTGCAAGCTCAACAGCAACTTTGAAAGATGGTATCGAAAGACTTGTTAAAGAGACTTATCCTGAAATCGTTGAAGTAATTGATCTGACCGACCATAGCTCAGGGGATAATCCCTACTTTAAGTAATTAAAATACTTTTACTTTTTTTCGAACTTCCTGGACATAATCCAAATTCAATTCAGCGGTGATCAACTTTTCACCCTCGCCAGCGTCCGCAAGAATTTCTCCCCAAGGATCAACCACCAATGAATGTCCGTACGTGGAAATTCTTTCGTTGTTTTGTCCCCACTGAGCAGGGGCGACAACAAAGCATTGATTCTCTATGGCGCGGGCCTTGACCAATGTATGCCAGTGGGCCTTCCCGGTTGGAACAGTAAAAGCTGATGAAAAGGTAAGAAGGTTGGCACCTTTTCTCGAGTATTCTCTCGCCATTTCAGGAAATCGAACATCAAAGCAAATTCCAAGTCCAATTTTCAAAGGACCGGCTTCAATAATTTTTGGATCTTCTCCAGGAGAATAGATGTCACTTTCATTAATGACTTTCTTTTCACCGAGATCGCAGGAAAAAAGGTGAATCTTGTCATAAGATCCGAGATCTTTTCCTTTAGGATCAAAATTGTAGGCACGGTTTTTAACTTCCCCACCACCATAAGCAGCAGCAGAACCAGCAAGAACAAAAATTTCATTCTCCACTGCAAGTTTTTTGATATTGTTGTAATGATCATCAACTCCATTAATGACATAAGGAGTTGTCTTAGTACCATCGCTCAACGAGTAAAAACACTCGGGAAGAAATACAGCTTCGCAGCCTTCTTTTTTTGCTTCCTTGATGAACTTATCTGCCTTCTCCAGGTTCTCACCGTACTCGAGACCTGAAGTCATTTGAACGACACCAATTTTCACTATTTGATCCTTTTACCAATAGCGTAGTATTCGAAACCGTGATCCAGAACTTTTTCAGTTTCATAAAGGTTTCTTCCATCAAAGATAGCAGGTGTTTTCAACCTGTTCTTGATTTCTGGAAAATCTGGATATGAGAATTCACGCCATTCAGTCATGGTGACCATGGCATCACAACCATTCAAACAATCATACTTGTTCTCATACATCGTAATTGAATCTTTATACTTATCGCCCATCACCTTCAGATAATTTTCACCGGCAACAGGATCAAAAAAGTTCACCTTGGCCCCAGCATCAATCAATGCTTTTGCCATATAGATTGCTGAAGACTCTCTGACGTCATCAGTATTTGCCTTGAAAGCAACTCCCCAAAAAGCAAAGCTTCTGCCTTTGAGATCACCGAAATGCTTTTTCATTTTTTCAAAGATGTACATTTTCTGAGAGTCATTAACATCTTCAGTAGCACCGACAATACTTAGATCCATGCCATACTCTTTCGCTGTGAACATCAATGCCTTCACATCTTTTGGAAAACAACTTCCACCGTAACCAGGACCAGGATAGAAGAAATGCTTTCCAATTCTCTGGTCACTTGAAATTCCCTTTCGAACTTCATTGATATCAGCTCCTACCAAGTCACAAAGTCTTGCGATTTCATTGATAAAAGAAATTTTTGTGGCCAGGAAGCAATTGGCTGCATACTTGGTCATCTCAGCAGAAAGATTACTCATCATATAAATTGGATTTCCCTGTCTTACGAGTGGGGCATATAGCTCCTCCATCGCCTTGGCAGCAATCTCTTCCTGGTAACCAATAACAACTCTATCAGGTCTCATGAAATCTTCTACCGCAGAACCTTCTTTCAAAAACTCTGGATTGTTGACGACATGAAATTTCTTATCTGTGAATTTTGAAATCAATTCTTTGACTTTCCCACCAGTTCCAACAGGAACAGTGGACTTCACCACAACTATGGCACCATCCGAAAGATTTTTGGCAACAGACTCAGCGGCAGAGTAAAGATATTCCAAATTGGCCTGACCATCATCAGAAGATGGAGTTCCTACTGCTAAAAAAATGGTCTGGGCATCTTTGACTGAATCATAGTTGGTGGAAAACTTAAGTCTTTCAGATTTGATATTTCTCTCAAGAAGATCTGTCAGCCCCGGTTCGTAAATCGGACTCTTCCCCTCTTTTAACGTTTTGATCTTATTTTCATCAATATCGATACAGGTGACATCGTGGCCAATCTCAGCAAAACAAGTTCCCGAGACGAGTCCTACATATCCTGTCCCAATGACGCTTACCTTCATATTTTGATCCTTTTACCTTGTTCAAAATCAGTCGAGTATTAGGTAAGATACTCGAACAGAATGTATTGTGCCACTTTTTATGCCCTCTACGAGGGGTGAGCGGCGCACAAAAATGGTTAATTTCATGCTAAAAACGCTTCTCAAATTTCTCTTCGCTGGGGCCATCATCACGTGGCTTCTCAAAAGTGGAAAGCTTGACCTAGGTCTTGTTAAGAAGTCGTTCTCCGCTGGTTATTATTGGCTGGCCTGTCTTGGAATTATCATCACACAAGATATCGTTTCGGCCTTCCGCTGGAAGATACTATTGGAAATAAAAACCGGAACCAAACTCCCCGCCTTATCGATGATTCGTCTGACTTGGATCGGACTCTTTTTCAACTCATTTTTACCGGGGGCGGTTACAGGTGATTTTATCAAACTTCTTTATGCAAAAGATTTGGACCCGAAACTCACCAAAACATATTTGGTTACAACTGTCCTCCTGGACAGAATTATAGGTTTGATCGGACTTCTTTTTTTACTGGGATTGTTCTCCATCATCTACTTCAACGAAATTGTTGGAATCTCACCACAGATCAATAAGCTACTTTATGTAAACTCTCTCCTATTTATTGGTGTCATTTTCTTTTTCGTTTCTCTCTTTCTTCCAGAAAATATACAGACGATGTTAAGGGGAATTGCCAAGAAGATTCCAGTGCTTGGAAACAAAATTGACAATACTCTTGAACAGGTTTGGTTGATTGGAAGGAACAAGAAAGCAGTCATTACTTGTGCCGTGATGAGTATGGGGCTTCAATTCATGAACGTATGTGCTCTCTACACTGTTTCATATCCATTCCTTGAAGGGGCCATCAAACTTGGTCACGTTTTTACTTTCATTCCAATTGGATTCATCGCAGTTGCCATCCCCATTTCACCTGCTGGAATCGGAGTTGGACACATGGCCTTTGAAAAACTCTTCAGCTATTTCAACATTGCTGGTGGAGCCAACTTTTTTAACCTCTATTTTCTCTCGATGGTCTTCATCAATCTTTTTGGCTTCATTCCTTATATTCTGAGTGGGAAGAAACACACTCTGAAAGAAGCTGAAGAGTTCAGTCATGAAGACGTGGCCGAAGCGTCAGCATCGACCAATTCTTGAACAATTTCAGGTTTTTAAACACTTAAAGGCACATAACCAGCTGAAATCACGGCTTTGTTTTGGCCTCCATTTTGTATCTTTATAAAGATATGAAGTCATTGATCCTGGTAGTACTTTTACTGATTAGCGGTCCTATTTTCTCAAAAGAGAGAGAACTCACGGACGTTGAAAAGGACAGAATCCATAAAATTTTAGATAGTCTGATTACTACTACTCATATCAGTCTGGATAAACCAAAGCTTAAAATCAAACTTCATACAATCAATAATCCTGCCTATTTCTTTGAGTCAAACTTTGGTGCAGCACGGGCACTACTTGGGATGAAGAAATACAAAATTGGAGTGAATCCTTTAGTCTTTGACAAAGAGATTCCAGAAAAAGCACTAGTAGGAGTTCTGGCCCATGAGCTGATTCACACTGAAGACTATGCTTCTGGCAACACCTTCAACACACTCATTCCGATTGGATTAGCTGTCCTTAAAAAGAAAACAAAAATCCAGTATGAGAGGAAATCTGATCTTAAAGTGATCTTAAAGGGCCTGGAAAATGAACTCTTGGCCTATAAGAAATGGCAATACCCACTCTTAAGTCCAAATGATCTCATCACTAAAAAGAAAGAATATCTAACCCCCGAAGAAATCAAACTCATCGTGGAAATCAGAGACACTTTTCCAGAAACGCTAAAGGAATGGTTAGAGTATCGAATCCCAACTGATATTGATGGAGTCAATCTTGCTTTGATTTCGAAGAAGAAGCTGTTTGCCAATCACCTTTTCAATATGAAACTGACGAGCGAATTCAGTCGAAAGAAAAGAGGTAAGAAGTTTCTACTTGAGATAAAGAGTAAAAAATTGAAATTTTCCAGCTGTACCCTTAAGGGAATTCCTTTTACTAAAAAAGGATATAATTTTGATGAGTCTAGAGAGTTCAAAATAAAAGAACTTAATTCTAATAATACGGTAAGGCTTTGGATGAGCTTCAAAGGCAAAGTCAAAGGTGTAGATTTTCTATTAAAAAATTGTATTGATTCGGAAACGGTATACATCAAAGGATATCCTACCCCTTGAAGCCAATTCCCTTTTCTGAAAGTTTCAAAGTTAGATAAAACTCAGGAGACCACTCCAAAGCCAACTTGGATCTCATCTTTGTTGGAACACTACTTGGCCTGGTCCACTTATTTATGAAATTCGGACTAACGATCACAGCTCTATCACGATCTTTGCGAGGGACATCTGAAAGGTTTTTCACCCAGTTAACTTCTTTGGCCGAAATTTTCTTTTTGAAAACCTCAGAATAGTCATCAGAATTTCCAACTATCCAGGCCTTTTCCACTGGCTCAAGTTCCCAAACGTCCCCCATCCTGATGATTCTCTCTTTCATAACTTCAGGATGCTTCCCCCAATAGACGAGGGTCTCTGTCATATCATCAAAACGTTTTTCTCTACGCTTATATTTATTGAGCTTGGAATCAGAATGATAGAGTTTCAAGATATCAGCTTTCTTTTCTTTGTATTTATCTTCTTCTCTGACATGCCCATAATGATATATACGAGCTTCACTTTGATAAACCTTATTCACTTTCCTAAATGACTGGGCATCCCCCCAAGACTCACAATCTGAATTGACCTTTACGGCCCTGATCTCTTGTGGATACCACTTCTTGTTAATGGCAATATGATGATGAGTCATCCAAAAGTGCAGATACCTAAAAGAAATGGCATCACAGCCTTGCTCTTGAGCCTTTTGAAAATCTTCTTTGATCAGATTGTAATCGTCTTCATGGATGACTTCGTCACATTGAAGATAAAAGCCCCAGGCCTCATCGTCTGTACCGTGATCTTTTCTCAGTTCTTCCAGAGCTACATTTGTCTGTTGAGAAAGGATCAGCCCACCTTCTCTGAGTGAGTCGTCCCAAACTGTTGGAATGGAATGAATTTTGGGAAGTTCAGCGACTGCTTGTTCCGTTCCATCTTCACTTTTACCAACGGCCAGATAAATTGATTCGCAAACAGGAGCAAGTGAAGTCAGACATTCCCTAAATGAATAGTCATACTTGATTCCGTTACGAAGCAATGTGAAGCCAAATATTTTTACCATGATTAGAACTGAAAAATTTTGTTAACGTCGATGTGACCGTATCTTAGCCACTTGTTTTTCAGAGCTTCGATTTGCATCAGAAATTTGAATTCTTCTTTCGGCTCACCCAGCTTTCTCACTTTTTTACTCTGCTTTTTCAAAGTGGATTTGACTTCACTTGGAAGAATGGCAAGTCCATCGAGCAGAAAATTCTGATCTCCCATTGAAATCACTCTTCCAACAAACAAATCACCTTTGATCAGTCCTGGTTTTGGAAATTCTTTTGGAAGAACCACTTTCTTATCGTGAAGAATATCTTTAAGAACATCCTGTCTTCTCAAGTTTTTACCTGTGTATTCAAAAAGAGAGTGGTTTACAGACATCAAACAATCTCCGAGATCATTGGGGAGACCATATTTTTTGATGTACTCTTTGATGATTGTACGGGTTCTTTTGTTTGAAACGAACTGAAGGACATACCAGTCATTAAAGCTGTTCATTCTTGACTCAAAGTCTTCATCCTCTTCATTCGCCTGACCGGTCAGCGAGAAATACTCGCGTTTGGCCTCAAGTAAAGTCTCGAGATGATCTTCTTTGCTGAATTCAATCAGCGCTTTTTCCATATGACCTTTGATAACTTCAAAAGTTTCGAACATTACTCATCCACCTTGAGTACGGCAAGGAAGGCTTCCTGAGGAACTTCAACGTTCCCCACCATCTTCATTCGTTTCTTACCAGCTTTCTGCTTCTCAAGCAGTTTTCTCTTTCTTGAAACGTCACCGCCATAACACTTGGCAAGAACGTTCTTTCTTAAGGCCTTAACAGTTTCTCTAGCGAGAATCTTCGCCCCAATAGCTGCTTGAATAGCGATATCAAATTGTTGTCTGTTAATTACTTTTCTAAGCCTTTCAGTGAGCTCTCGTCCCTTGTAGAAAGAATTACTTCTGTGACAAATAATGGAAAGAGCGTCGACAGTATCACCATTGAGAAGGATATCAACTTTTACCAAGTCGGACTCTTTAAAGCCTACGAATTCATAATCCATCGAGGCATATCCCTTGGTGTAACTTTTTAGCTTGTCGTAAAAATCAAAAACCATTTCACTCAAAGGCAGGTCATACATGATCTGTACTCTGTCTTCAGTGATATAATTCATCCCGGTTTGAATTCCTCTTTTCTCTTCACAGAGTGGAATGATCTTTCCAACAAATTCATTTGGGACGTGAATAGAAATATTAACAATAGGCTCCTGAATGGATTCAAATTTTCCTGGCTCAGGCATGTCAGCCGGATTTTCTACAGTCTTTTCTGTACCATCCAACATTTTGACGATGTACTTCACAGAAGGTGCCGTAGAAATGATATTCATATCGAATTCACGCTCAAGTCTTTCCTGCACAATATTCATGTGAAGAAGACCAAGGAATCCACATCGAAATCCAAAGCCTAAAGCTCCAGAAGTTTCTGGCTCATAAGTAAATGAAGAATCATTCAAAGCAAGCTTCTCAAAAGCTTCTTTCATAGCTTCGTAGTCAGTTGAGTCTACAGGAAAAATTCCACAAAAAACCATCGGCTTCACTTCTTCGTAACCAGCAAGAGATGGCGTATCTTTTTTCTTGTCGTGAACAATGGTATCCCCAACATTCACATCACGAACTGTTTTGATCCCGGAGATAATCATTCCAACTTCACCTGGACCAAGCTCATTCACCTCAGTGAAGAATGGAGTGTTCACTGCCAGTTTGATGACTTCGTAAGATTCTTCAGAGTTCTTAAGAAAAATTCTATCCTTCTTCTTCAAAACCCCTTCCATAACTCTGACTAGAACGACCACACCTTGATAAGGGTCAAACCATGAATCGAAAATAAGCGCTTGAAGTGGATTATCCCTGCTTCCCTGAGGAGGTGGAATTCTTTTAACAATAGTCTCAAGTAGATTGTCGATTCCAAGACCAGATTTGGCAGAAACCTCATCAGCCTCCATGGCATCAATCCCGACAATATCTTCAATTTCCTGCTTCACCTTGTCCGGATCTGCGTGAGGAAGATCGATTTTATTCAATACAGGAACGATCTCAAGATCATTTTCAATGGCCATGTATACATTGGCCAACGTCTGTGCCTCTACACCTTGAGAGGCATCAACCACCAGGAGTGCTCCATCACATGAAGCCAAAGATCTTGAAACTTCATAGCTGAAGTCAACGTGTCCCGGAGTATCAATCAAATTAAGATAATAAGTATTTCCATCATTGGCCTTGTAAGCAATACGAACGGTTTGGGCCTTAATGGTAATCCCACGCTCTTTTTCCAAGTCCATATTATCGAGAAGACGGTCTTTCTTCTCACGGTCAGAAATTGCACCCGTCTTTTCGATTAGTCTGTCGGCAAGCGTCGACTTTCCATGATCGATATGGGCAATGATCGAAAAATTTCGAATAAACTTTTGGTCCATGGATTTGTTTGAATCCCTACTCAGTGAGTCATTTTAGGTGAAAACTTCGCTAGACAGTACCATAAGGTAATAATCTAGGGAACTTTCTTTTCCCCGAATAGGTATAACTGTGGCGTAGCCTCTAAAGGCCACTTCTTCTTCTTTTTCTTCTTCAACAACTTCACCTTCAATCGCTTCACCGTTCTCTCCACCCATCTCTTTGGTCAGCATTTCACCAATTTCAGACTTTACCGGTGAATCCTCGTCAAATTCATGCTCCTCGTCACTCTCAGACTCAGATTTTTTCAGTGGGATTATTACTTCTTGGTTATCGATTTTCGAACGACGCTTGATGGCAAGCTCGTAACTCTCAATAATATTTTTAGGAACCAGAGTTTCTGTCATCTCTTTATTGATGACGTCTTCGGACTGAACCTGAAGAATATCGTACATTCTATTGTTGATATAAATAAGCTTGCCTTCGGCATTCGCTACCAGAATTGGCTTTTTAACCAAGTTGGCGAGAGCATCAAATTTTCTGACCTCTACGTGGATCTTGTCGGCACGCAATTCCTCAAAGACTTTAAAACTCTGAATCATCTTGTTCATTTCACGAGCGATCTCTCCAATCTCATCGTCTTGAGAGTAATAAATCGAAACGTCAAAGTTACAATCCTGTAGTTCGCGAATAGCATCCTTGATCTTCTTGAATGGCAGTGCAATTTTTCCAGGGACAACCAAACCGAGAACAATGGTTCCCAAAAATCCGATGATCAAGGTGATCATCATGTTTCTTTTTGTTTCTTTGATGATCTGTTTGATCTTTCTGTCTCTTTCCTCACTTTGAAAATATTGGAGGTCTTGAAACTCAGTAAATGAATCGAGAATCTTGTCGGCCAGTTCTTCAATCGACTGCATCCCCAAAGTGTCTCTATGAAATAATGATGTCTTGGAAAGAATCACTCGAAGTGAATCGACGTAAGAGAGCATTTGGGCAATAACTTTTTTCACATCAGGATCTCGATAAAGAGAATCGAGTGTTTGTAGTTCTGAGGTAAAACTATCACAAAGATTGAGGATCTTATCGACAAGTTCTTTCTTGATATTTTGTCTGCTCGAAGATTGAGTCAAAATTTTTCGTTGATTTCGAAGGAGTGAAACGGCCGTAATTCTGATCGAGTCGGTCAAAAGAGATACTTTGTTCGACTTCAAAGTAATTTTTTCAATTTCTTTATTAAGAGAGTTCAGGTGATGAAAAACAGTGAACGACAGAACCAACACCACAAGGTTGGCGACGATAAAGCTTGTTGTAACTCTACTTCTAAGCGATAAGTTCACTCACTATCCTTCAGCAAGGTCCGAGAAAAGTTTGTTGAAGTTTTTCTCACTGCCAACCAGTACCACAATGTCATCAGCTTCAATCACGTCCATTGGCATCGGACAGTCATTGATTTCAACTCTATAAGCTGATTTTCCATCTTCTGAAATATAAGGCACCCTTTTTTGAAGGGCCACAATATTCAATGAATAATTCTGACGTATTTTGGATTCAACAAGAGTACGTCCTTCAAACTTTTTACCGAGCTTCAATTCCACAATAGAATACCCAGCCGCAAAGTTATATCTTTGAAGAACGTGAGGTGCGACAATTTTTGAAGCGATAATCTCACCCATTTCTTCTTCCACCTTGATGATTTCAGAGGCACCAATTTCATGAAGAACATGCTCGTGCAAAGCTGAAGTTGCTCTGGCGATAACACGCCCAACACCCAACTTACGTAACATAGCGACGGCCATGATCGACATTTCAATTGAATCCCCGATGGCCACAACTGCTGTATCGACATCAGAAATGTTTTGAGAACGAAGGGATCTCTCATCCGTCACATCCAACTGAACAGCATGAGTTACACGATCTTTGATTTTATCAACCAGTTCGGATTCTTTATCAATTGCAATCACCTCGGCCCCTTTTTCAAAAAGACGCACTGCTGTTTTTGCTCCGAATGTTCCAAGTCCGATTACTGCTACAATCATAAGCCTATCCGGTAAATTCCTTTAATATCAATATCATATCACCCAATCATGATACGCCCGTCAGGGTAGTCAAATTTTCCTCTTTCGTCAGCACGCTGACCAACGGCCAGGATCAAAGTCAACGGACCAATCCTTCCAATCAGCATCACAATACTGATCATAAACTTGCCCCAAGTAGTCAGGAATCCTGTAATCCCCAAAGACAAACCGACAGTTCCACTGGCAGAAATCACCTCAAAGAAAATAGTGAGGAATGACTGCTCTGTTTCCAGCCTCATCATGAAAAGAATGAAGATACTGGTGATCAAAATGGAGAAGAAAGTAAGGGCAATCGCCCTTACGACAATAGGCCCGGGGATTGTCCTATCTAATAAGCGTACATGCTTGTCACCTTTCAGTGTTGAAATGATTGATTGAATGAGAATCGCAAGCGTCGTGGTTTTCACACCACCCGCAGTCGAACCTGGCGATCCTCCAATGAACATGAATAATGTCATCCCATAAATCGAATACTGATTAAGATTATTTAACGGAATGGAATTGAACCCAGCCGTTCTAAGTGTCACTGACTGGAACAACGATATTTGGATTTTGTCCCAAATCGAATAGCTATCAAGAGCATTCAGGAACTCTCCAAAGAAGAAAAGCACTGCTCCAACAACAGTTAACCCAAGAGAAGTGATGATCACAACTTTCGAGTGCATTCCAATTCTAGATAGCTTTTTCTTAGTTGTGATAACAGCTGTTAATTCCTTGAGAACAATGAATCCAAGACCCCCAGCAGTGATTAGAATCATAACCGTAAAGTTGACCATGGGATTGGTTGAATATGACTCCAAAGAGGTGTCAAAGAGAGAGAATCCGGCATTACAAAACGCCGATATGGAATGAAAAAATCCATAATAAAGAGCTTTCGAAAACTCAAAGCCTTCGAAGGTAAAAGCAATTGTAAGTACTATCCCACCCCAAAGCTCGATGAAAAAAGTATATTTGATGATATCGATGATCATCTGGAAGAGTTCATCCAAACTTGATACGTCTAGAAGATCCTGCATGATGATACGATCTTTCATCCCGATACTTTTTCCCAGAAGAATTGTCATCGAAGAATAAAGTGTCATGATTGAAAGACCACCAATCTGAATGAGGATAAGGATTACGACTTGGCCAAACATCGAAAAGTTTTCACTCAATGAAACTGTAGCAAGTCCCGTCACACATGTTGCGGAGGTGGACATGAATAGTGCATCGATAAATGAAATCGCCTGCCCTTCTTTACTTGAAACAGGAAGCATCAATAAAAATGTTCCAAGAAGAATCACAGCTGAGAAAGATAGGATGACCAACTGTGCAGGTTTCAATTTCAACTTCTGAAAAAGTTGAGAGCCCATAGGGTTTATTCGCTTGATAATATCTTCGTCGGAGTCATCATCGTAAAGGGCCAGTACCGAAGAAAGAAGGTGAGCAGATGAAAACCAAAAGGCAAATTCCATGTCTCCCCAGGTCAACAAGAGCGGAATGAAAACCACCAATGAAAATATGTAACGTCTCAAAAAATCATCAAAATTTTGTGAATTTATGAAGTTGACGATCACCACTAAGAGAAGAACGATGGGGACTCCCCACACTCCATATCCTAGGATATTCTCGATCAATTTCTCATCCCAACCCATGGGGAGCTTCTTCGTTGATTTCAACGAGTAAAGAAGTATGAAACTTCCATTAAAGAAGAGTTCCAAAAGGAACGGGATTTTTTGCATGAACGAGGTCATAAATATATGATAATCCTTTATTTCATTTAATTGATGAGATGCACCTTTTTGCCTCTAAAGGCCAGACACATGACTAAAAAAGTCAAATTCAAGATCGATCACATAGACCCACTTGGTCAGGGTGTATCAAAGATATCCGACAAAATTATTTTTATCCCATCAACTCTTCCAGGTGAAGAAGGTGAAGCTGAGATTTTGAAGGAAAGTAAAGGTGTCGCATTCGCCACTCTTGTCGAAATTGAAAAGAAATCAAACGAGAGAATTGATTCTGTTTGCCCACATTTTATGAATTGTAATGGATGTCATTATCTCCACACAAATTATGAAAATGAACTTGAGTTCAAGCGCAAATCACTTGCTAGAGACTTCCAAAAGTTTGATGACATTCCTGAGATCGAAGTGCTGAAGTCCCCTGCCAGACTGGGATATAGAAATCGAATTCAACTCCATTATCTTAAGAAATTTGGTTTAATAGGTTTTCATCAATACAAAACAAATCGAATAACCAACGTTGAGAATTGTAAAATTTTTGATCCTTCGATGCAGGAGATCTTTGATGATACACTCAAAAATTTCCAGACTTTGGTGAAAAACCAACCACCCAAAGGGCATATAGAAATTTACATGAAAGGCGATCAAGTTCAGAGATCAATAAACAAATCTTACAGCGACGGAGGCTTCACCCAAGTTAATGTCGAAATGAATCAGAAGGCATTGGATCTCATTTCAAAAGCACTGGATCAAAAAACCAAGTCCGAAGGAATCATCCTTGATCTATTTGGAGGGTCTGGAAATCTGACGCGAGGCCAAAACAAACCGTCATTGGTTGTGGATATCTACCCTGAAGACAAGACCCTTGGTCATCAGACTTTTTTAAATCTTGATCTCTTCAATGATGAAAGTCTGGACTCGATCATCGAAGAGCTGAGGGATCAAAAAGTATCTCAGTTGGTGATCGACCCTCCTAGAAGTGGTTTCAAATCAGTAGAGAATTATGTAGAGGCCTTCAATCCAGAAAGAATAATTTATATGAGCTGCAAACCATCAACTATGGCGCGCGATCTCCATTCCATCAAAGACAAATACAGTATTGAACGATTGATCCTACTCGACTTCTTCCCCTCTACTTATCACTATGAAGGGCTTACTATTCTCGAGAGAAAACCATACTGAAAATGTTGCACTTCGTTCAACTGCTTTGTACAATATTTACAGGTATTTCCATCATTAACTGACAATTTTCATCGGAAGCTTCATATGAAAAAATATTTGCTTTTTATTGCTCTGCTCTTTGTGACCGTTTCTTGTTCTTCATCATCAAAAAATGAAAGAAAAGATCTCACCGAAAATGAGAAAAAAGCCCAACTTCATTATGCTCACGGTACAGAAAAACTTGTTCAAAAAAACTATACGATGGCCCTGAATCATCTTTTGAAAGCAGTCAAAGAGGATCCAAAAAATCCAAAAATTCACAACAATCTCGGGATGGCCTATTACTTCAAAGGCAAACTGGATAAGGCTATTGAGCATTTAACGATTGCTATTGATCTAGATAAAGAAAATTTTGATGCTCTCAACAATTTGGCATCCATCTACTTCAAGCAAGGTAAGTATGATTTGGCGAAAACCCAATATGAACGTGTACTATCACACCTTGATTATCCCCATCTCTACAGAACTCATTACAACATGGCTTTGATTTACCTTAGAGAAGGTAGTGAGAGAAAGGCCAGAATCCACCTCAATCAAAGCCTCACTGAAAGTAATGACTATTGCCCGAGCTTTTTCCTTCTTGGAAAGCTCGAATACAATGTTAAAAACTTTAACTCGGCCTATGAAAACTTTCACAAAGCAGGTCTAGGAACATGTTTCAAGGAAGTCGCTCCTTCATTTTGGAAGGGTAAAACTCTGGTTGAGCAGAACCGACTCTTCCAAGCCGAACAGATTTTCAGAAATCTCATCAAGAAACACCCCAACACGGTGTATGCCAGAAGAGCCGCTGCAGAACTTAGGGACATCAAGAAAAGGGAAATCCTTTCCAGAAAGATTAGACAACAGAATTTTCGCTATAATAATATTGAAAAGCCACTTCAGACGAAAAATGAAGATGAGAATGAAGTCGTAGAAAGCCCGTCTTTCTGAGTAAAAGGACAAACTCATAAACGACAAGACTGAACACAACATTGAAGATCATCAAAATTTTGGTGAACCAACTATTGGTGCTTACCTAAAAATGGAAAGAGAGAGCAGAGGTATCTCTCTTAAAGTTATAAGTCAGCATACAAAAATCAGTGTTACCATGCTTCAGTATCTGGAAGAAGAAAACTTCGACATGCTTCCGAATACTGCTTACGTGAAAGGTTTCATCAAGTCAGTCTCAAAAGCGCTCGGACTTTCAGAAAGTGTCGCCCTAGAAATTTATGAGGAAACTCTAAGAAAAAGAGAAGGTCACACTTCTGCTAAAGAAAAAAAGCAAAAAGCTCCAGAGCAAATTCAAACTGAAATACCAAAACAAACTCCAGCCCCAAAATCAGAGTCTGACTCTGAAGCGGACTCTGAGCCTGTTTTCAAAATGGGATTGGTTGCACTTGCTGGATTGATCATTATTGGTTTTGTCATTGTACTCAATACTCCTTCCGACAAAGAAGCGAAGAAAGAAGAAGCTGAGCGACCAGTAGTTGAAGCTACTGCAACTCCAGAGCCAACCATGACCATCACTCCAAAAACTTTGACTGCAGATACTCCTCTTCGAAACGAGAATATGATTGCAGCGAATGATCAAGATACAGAAGATGAGCCTGAAGAAGAACCTATAGAGCCAGTAGCAACAGCTACTCCAAAAGCAACGGCTACCCCAAAAGCAACAGCAACGCCAACACCTGTAGCCACTGCTACTCCAGCTCCAACGGCAACCCCGACGCCAGCACCAGAGCCGACCAAAACTGCAGAAACAAAGAAAGAAGAGAATAAACAAGAAGACAAAGTTGAATTTAGAAAATTCACAAGAGATCTCTACTCTTTTGCAACGGATGGAGCTGACGAAGCTCTCAATCAATACGTTCCAAAGCCTTATCAAGTATCAGTAATTGAAGGTAAGCAAAACGTTTTTATTAAAGCTGTATCTGGAGACACATGGCTGACTTACAAGTCAGATTCTGATCCGATCAAAAAATTCATTCTTAAAGAAGGTCGTCATCTGATCATCAGAGGAGAAGAAGTCATTGCCTTCCTTGGAAATGTCAAAGTCACAAAAATCTTTCTCAATAACAAGCTACTTGATATTCAATCTCGTTCAGGGGTCAAATCACTTGTCTTCCCACAGGAAAACAAAGACAGCTACAGACTTCCACTGTTCATTTACAACAACAAGAAAGGGACAGTGATGACGAGTAAAGAATATATCGCTGAAAATCCTGAGTCAGATAATTAAGACTGCCAATCCAACTTTTTATAGTAATAAAAGGCTGCAATACCTGAGATTGCTGTCGGAAGAAATACAATGAAGGCTGCCGGAGCCTGACCCTTTTTGGCCATCCCCACCCCCCCAAAAAAGAGAGCATAATAACCAATAAGGATTACAAGACTAATTAATCCTGAGTTTCTTGTCTTGCCTCTCCCTTGCTTGATTCCAAGAGCAAAACCTAAGAGAATGAAAATCAACGTTTGAACCGGTGTGTTCAATCTGGACCAGTATTCAAGTTCAGACTTAGGAAGACTTCCCCTCATTTCATTGACCCAGCCCTGCTCATCGGCAGTGAGATTACCGCGCTTCAAAAGTTCATTCATTCTATTTTTATCAATTCGAACACGCCTTCTAAGTTCCCGACTTGTCCTCATAGAATCTTTAGTTACAAAACCAGGTGTGTAATCATTATTTAAAATTGGGAAATCATATTCTTCAAAAAGAATGTTTTCAGAATCTTTTTTGTTCTTCCATGACTTGGTGATGGTTCCATTGGTCAAATGCATACGTATTGATGGAATATCCCATGAGCCGGAATACTGCTTAATTAGCGCACCTGTTTTTGCAACGATAACCTGTTCTTCATCCCTTCTACTCATGTGGATGAAAACATTTTCCATCAAGTTCCCACCCTCATCTACTTTCTCGGCAAACAAAGTGACATTTGGAATCTCTGTGAAAAAATTCTCAGCCTTGATATCTGTGAGCATTCCTCTTGAAGTCAGTTTCACAATAGTGTTTTTAAACTGAGTCTTACTGAGTGGAATGAGATTCATATTGAGTGAAAAAATCCCAAGTGCAGCGATGACTCCTAGGATTAGAAGCGGAAGGAAGAGTTTATGTTTAGTCATTCCAAACGAACGCATGGCAACAATTTCTGAGTCTTCAGACATTTTATTGAGGGTATAAATAGTAGCGAACAAGGCCGAGAGCGGAATGGCCATCGGTAAAAAAGAAATGGCTATATGACCAGTAAGTTCCAATACCGTACTGAAATCAACACCCTTATTGATTACAATCCTAACAATTCGAAAGAGTTGAAATGTAAGGAGGAACGCCACGAAAAAAAACGTGCTCAACATAAAGGGGGGAATGAATGTAGCAGCCAGATAGCGCTGAGCAATACCAAACATATATTCAACTCGTCATTTAGACAGAAGTGACCATTCATGCTAGTTTAACCCGCTAATTTATCTTAATCAATGAACCTATATGAAGGAGTCATCATGGATATCGCCGTTCATTATAACGCAACAGAGCATGCTACAAATGACCTGGTTGTACTTCCTGCATTCACAAAGAAAGTTACAGTCAAAGGGAAAGAGGAAACTCAACTTATCAACAGCCATTGGCCAAAAGAAGTAAAAGAAAACTTCAGTGCTATCGCTGCTTCAAGACATTACAAAGGAAATACTGGAGAGCATTTCATTCTTCATGTTGGAGACACAACAGTTCTTCTATGGGGAATGGGAGACAAGTCAAAGCTGGACAATGAAACCATAAGAAGATCTGCCGCTAATCTTTTCAAGCACGTTAAAGATCATCATGATGAAGTTTCATTTGTTGTCGATTCACTTGTTAAAGGAAACAAACTTCCTGAAGTTCTTGAAGTATTCGCAGAATCTCTTCACATGACTGGTTATGCTTATGACAAGTACATGAGCAAGAAAGCCACTAATAAAGTTAAGACTTGGTATTTTGAAACCAAAGAAAAGAAAAACAAAGCTAAAGCTTGTGATAAAGCTCTTGAAACAGCGAAGATCATTGGTGATGCTATAGCTTTCGCTAGAGATCTTGTTAATGATCCTCCAAACCACCTCGACTCAGTTGCTTACGCAAAGCTTATTGAGAAAGATGTTAAGAACATCAAGCGTGTAAAGTATAAGCACCTTGGAAAACCTGAAATGAAAAAAGAGAATATGAATCTCTTTCTTTCTGTGAACGCTGCTTCTTCTCACGACCCAAGACTTGTTCACTTGACCTATACGCCTGCTAAAGTCACCAAAAATACAAAACACATCTGTTTTGTTGGTAAAGGTCTGACTTTCGATACTGGTGGTCTTTCACTTAAGCCATCAACTTCAATGGTAAACATGAAATTTGATATGGCCGGATCAGCAACAGTATATGGAGCCTTTAGAGCTGCAGCGATGATGCAACCAAATGTCAAAATCACATGTATTCTAGGTATTACAGACAACGCAGTATCTGAAACTGCAACAAAACCAGACTCTATTGTAAAAGGTAGAAATGGAATGACAGTTGAAATCCTCAACACCGATGCAGAAGGAAGACTTGTTCTTGCTGATTGTCTCGACTACGCCTGTGATCTAAAGCCAGATATGATCATCGATTCTGCGACACTGACAGGTGCTTGCTTGATGGCCTTTGGTTCAGAAGTATGTGGTCTTATGTCAAACGATCCAAAGCTTTCTGCAAAAATCAAAAAGTCAGCTGATGCCGTTAATGAATACATTTGGGAGCTTCCAATTATCGATGAGTGGAGAAAAGATATGAAATCTCCAATAGCTGATCTTAAAAATATTGGAAGTGGTGGTGCAGGAACAGCGAAAGCCGCTGCTTTCCTTGAATACTTCATCAAAAACGATGTCTCTTGGGCACACCTTGATATCGCTGGTGTTGGCGACAGTTCGAAACACCTACCTTACTGTCCACCTAAAGGTGCTTCTGGTCAGATGATCAGAACTTTGACTCATTTAGCTCTTAATTCTTAAGGTAAATGAGCGGACGATTTAAAATAGTTCTAGTCGCGCCCGAAATTCCTGGAAACACCGGGAGTATCGGGCGCACTTGTTTAGCACTCGATGCTGAACTCATCCTCATCAAACCTTACGGTTTTGATCTCTCAGAAAAAGCTGTTCGCCGTGCTGGTCTCGATTATTGGAAGTACGTCAAAATCAAAGAATTTGAATCATGGAATGACTTCATAGTGAATGAAAAACCCGAAAACGATCAAATGTTTTTCATGACCAAAAATGCCAAGGCCACAATCTTCCAAGCAAATTTCAAAAGAGACTCTTACCTAATTTTTGGTTCAGAAACTCAAGGCCTTCCCAAAGACTTACTAATCGAATACGACCAGCGAACATTCTCCCTGCCAATGTACAGTGAAAATATTAGAAGCTTGAATCTTTCCAACGCGGCAACTGCTGTTGCCTATGAAGCACTAAGACAAATAGAATTACTTTAAAGAATTAACAGAGTAAAAGATTTCAAAAATTTAGGTTACCTTTTATTTAACTCCATAAGTCTAAACAATTTCATTCAACCTTAAGAAAGTCTAACAATTACGGAAGCTTAAGCTCATTTTTACTAAGTAACTCTAGGTAAAATGACGATACCGCTAAGGATGAAAAACAAAAAGACTATAAAGATACCTATCTTCTTCAAGGTTCTTATCCTTACGGTTTTACTCGTTAGTATAACGGGCCTGGGATTAGGAATGAAGAATGCATCAGTATTTAACAGATTCATCACTGATCGTGAGGAAACAGGAAATCTCCAAACTGTTAACGTCGTCACTTTGCAATCTGAAATCCTTCTTGAAAGTTTCATTGATAAAAGTCGATCACTTGCCCTTGAAGTACTTGGTAATCTGGAAAACGATGGGAAACTTTTTGAAATAAAAATAAAAAATGATCCAGACCTCATTTCACTAAGAATCTTAAACAAAGAAGAAGATGGGAAAATAAAAGAAATTAATTTTTTCCACTCTGAAAACGAACATCTGGAAAAAGAAAAGTCTAAATCTCTTCTAAAAAAAGTATTCTCAGCAAATGACAAATCACCGGAAGTATTCAGAGTCTCAAAATCTCTCCCATTCCTCTATACGGGCTTTCCATTATTGCAAGACAAAGAAGGCAATACTACTCATTATGTTCAAGGCATCGTCGATCTCCAAAAGTTAAATCATATCCTCTCAAAAGAAACTCTCAAACAGATCATACTTCTTGATAAAAATGGCAAATTACTCTTCCACCCTGAAGAGAAAGTCATCCTGTCCGGAGAACTCGACTGGGACCTCCCCATTGATGTTCAAAACAAGATGGCTGGAACCGGGCAAAAATATATTTCAATCAACCAAAAAAACTGGTTAACGGCATTCAAGAAAAATAAATATGGTATCCTAACTTTAAGTTTGATCGAAGAAAGATCACTTCTAGCTCCAGGCAAATTCGTCAAGAAGCAAACTTACTATTACCTCGCACTAGCATTATGTTTTGCATTCTTCATGAGCTTTCACCTTGCTTTTACAATGACAAACCCAATTGAAAAACTTTTTGAACTCACGAAACAAATTGCACTAGGAAATTTCGATGTTAATGCAAGTGAACAGATAAAATCAAAAGACGAAATGGGATCTCTTGCTAAAGCATTTGATAACATGACAAATGGGCTTAAAGAACGAGAGAAAATTAAAACCATGTTCAATAAATTTCATGGCTCCTCTATCACAGAGGAACTGATGAAAAGTACTCTTGAAATCAAAGGTGAGAGAAAAAATGTAACAGTCTTCTTCTCTGATATTCGTGGTTTCACAGCTTTTTCCGAAGGCCATACTGCAGAAGAAGTAGTTGAGATGGTCAACGAATACTTTGAAGCAATGGTTGCTTGTATCTTAAGAAATGGTGGAGTTGTTGATAAATTTATTGGCGATGCCATAATGGCCGTATGGGGAGCTCCTGAGCCTGGACCGGACGATGCATGTAAAGCCGTCAAGGCGTGTCTTGAAATGAGAGTTGAACTCGAGAAGTTCAATCAAAGAAGAATTGAACGAGGTTTAGAACCTATCAAAGTTGGGATGGGGCTTAATTCTGGTGAAGCCATCTCTGGAACTATTGGTTCAACTGAAAGAATGGAATACACCGTTATTGGTGACACCGTAAACACGGCTTCTCGTATTGAAGCATCGACTAAAGCGTTTGGCACTGATCTTCTGATCTCTCAGTCAACAATGGATCTGGTTAAAGAAAAATATATCATCTCAATTGCCGGAGATGTTGGAGCAAAAGGGAAATCAGATACTTTCAGATTATACAAAGTTGAAGGTATCTGGAGAGCTGATAATGTTCCCGAGATAATTCAAACACCTTACTCAAGCTATGAAGCTGAGAAAGCTGATAAAATCAAGGTTGCTTAAGTGAAAAGAATTCTTTTTTTCACATTCATGATTTTTCTTGCAGGATGTCTGAGTCCGGTAGAAGAACCATCTCTGCAATCTCGAAAAACTATTGGTGCTGTTGGAAATGTACAAGCCTTCTTTAATGGTGCTAACTCAGTAAAGCTCACCTGGGGCTCAAGCAATTCTGATAATACTTACGTCATTTCATATCTCGAAGGTAACACCGCGCCCTCAAGTTGTAAGTCAGGTTTTGTGATTCCAAAAACATCCATACACGGTAGAGAACATATTATCGACGGTCTCTCCCTAAATAAAACGTACTCTTTTAGGATTTGTAATGCCACACCAGGAAGTGATGTCCAGTCTGGTGGATATGAAATCACTTATGTTCATACTGTTCCACAAATTGGGGGATCCTATCAAAAAGTTCGATTCTATAATGAATATATCTTCGTAGGCAAAGGTGAAAATGGTATTGAGGTTTTAAAAGTTGCTAATCAAAAAATTGAACCTGTAACAACTCTTAATCTAAATGTAGGATCATTCTATATTTCAGAAACGTATTTATATACGGTCGGAGAAGATTTAAGAATCTTCGATATTTCAAAACCTGCGAGACCAGTTCAAGTTGGTAGCGCATTACTCTATTCGAATAATTCAGGAACAGACATCTCAGTAAAAGATGGCTACTGCTACGTAGCTGCTTACTATGTCCAAGTGTTCAATTGCAAAAACCCCAAAGCTATCTCCTACATTTCCTATATGACAAGTCCGACATCAACAAAACAACTTACAATCATTAATAATTATCTATTTGCAATAAAAACCGGTTCGACCAAAGATCTATACGTTATCGACATTACAACTCCAATTTTCACATCATATGATTCTGTAATAACAGGTATATCTGGAAATAATATTCGAGATATCGCCTCAAAAGACAATATTGTCTTTATATCAAATTCAAGCAGCGTCTCAGCATTCGATCTCTCTAATCCTGCCTCCAAAACGAATGTCTGGAATTACACTGGCACAAGCGCTGCTCTCGATTTGGATATTGTGGGAGACAAACTTTTTGTTTCAAATACGAATGGAACAGATGTTATCAACATCGCAGGATCATATGGTTCTTGGGCGAAAGAACAAACTCTTTCCTCAACTTCTACAGCATTAAGTGCTGCTATGAATGCTGATTACTATATACAGTCAAAAAGTAATGAAGGTTTATCACTTTTTTCCAAACAAAGTTCAGGATCAATCGATTTGATCAATACTATAGCATTTGGAGGATCCGGGAATGATCTTGAGTGGAAAAACAATCACCTCTACTTAGCGACATCTAATGGAGTATCGATCTACGATATTTCTACTTCAACATCTCCTCAACTGGTTAAAAATATCACCAGCACAAAATCGGTTGTTAATGTGGAAATAAGTGGAAATTATCTTTGTGTGATCTATGAAGACAATAGTATTGATTTCATGGATATCACCACACCAACTTCTCCAAATACTGTCAAAACATTTCTTCCAGGAATGGCTTCCTCAAAAGCTATCTCTATTGGTACAAATTTATACATCAGTGCCAACGGTAGGTTAAAAAGGTATAATATCTCTACTCCAACCTCCCCAACCGTAACATTAAATTTTGAGGATACCACTGTAACAAACGGTTTTTCGATCTCACCAAATCAACAAACAGCAATTCTAAACTCAACTGGA
>JBFEVX010000184.1:0-4010 GCA_041546685.1 Bacteriovoracaceae bacterium
ACAAGCATGTAGATAAACGACTCAAAGAAGAAGTTGTTAAAGATTATCTTGATCAAAAGCTCAAGCCTCTTGGGAAAATTGTAAAAGATGAAGTTTATATGAAAGTCAAAATCAGTGACTTTTATAATAGAAACCCCAAACCGCTTATCAAAAAAATTGATGAACTTAAATCTTCTAATGGTCTCGCTCTCCCAAAAGGAGATGACAAAAAGGCCCTTTGTCACGATACAAAAAAACTTGCAATCAGACTCGCATGCTATAAAGATTCACTCAAGCGAACAAAGCAAACATATACAGGTCTCAAAGATAAGTACTGTATTCCTGAATCAAGTAGTGTCATGCAAGTTTGTAAAGGTAGTATCCTGTCTCCTGAGGAAATGAAAAAGCAAGGAGTGAAAGGACAAAACGACATAGGTCTTTTTTGTAAAAGAAACTTTTGTGGACCTCATAATACCGATGAGAACGGTAAAGAAAAGAAGCCTCTCCCTAAAGATGTACCTGAGCTAATGATGTATGCTGGTCAACTAAATCATAAAATTTTCTTGATCGGTGGTAAATCAAGTATGGATATGAAAATGTCCATCATAAGAGATGAGCTGGCCAATGACATTGCCACAGGTCTCAAAGACTTCACAGGTATCATCGACGCCATGACAACTTGTATTGATCCTGCTTCTTATGCTTCAGGAGTAGGTATTGGTATGGCAGTACATGACTGTGTTTCCATCATCAATAAATTTGTAAATTTTGTTGTTCCTCAAGTAACGGGAGACAAAAAAGCAATGGAGAAAAGTAAAGCTGCCCAGGCAATGAATGCAGTTTTCGAAGATGAAGAGAAAGGTGGGAATATATACAAGACCAGAGATTTGAGTAGAAATGCAGCAGATGTAAAAGATTTCTATGACACTTTGAAAGAAACTCGCTCTGTTATGAATGCGAGAAGCTTATTAAAGGCCAAGGATACTGTCGACACTCTTAAAGATGCCTCAACGATTAAAGATCTAAACAACTATATGGCAGCCCTAAAAAGAGCTGGGACAACGACAGCAGAAATGAGAATTGATCCAAGTAAAGCAAAAGAACTAAAGAAAATGTCTGAAGAATTCAAAGACCTCAAAGTTGGACTTTCGGCCATCTCTAAAGTTGCTCAAATAGCAGGTGGTGCAATCGTTGATAGCCAAAACAAAAGAAGAAGTGAAGAAATTAAAAAAATGCAAGATAGCCTCAGTTCTCTGGAAAAGTCTCAAAGAGGTGTTATGGAGTTGAGATATGAGGATTTAAAAAACTTAGGAAAAGTCGAAGCTGCGATGGAAGACGTCGATAAGTTTAAGAACGAAATGAAAGAAGTTTGTGACGAGAACATTAAGGATCTCAACAAAGCGCTTACAGATCTTAAGACGATTGAAGGCTGTTCCGTCCCCGAAGCCAAAAATAAAAGTCCTTACATGCCTCTCGGCTTTTATAACATCGTCATCGATGACTCAAATAGAGACAAGCTTTGTAATAAATACTAAAACTCAAATGGAACTCGTAAGACCAAATATCAAATACAAAGATTCCTTTTATGAAGCAGCAGAAGAATTGGTTGGCTTTAAAGGTAGTACGGAAGGACATCTCACTATTGATGAGCTGACCAGCGAAGAAGTCTTCTTTGATCACGTCAAACGTAAGCTCGATTTTGAGCATAACCCCAATCTTCCCGAAGGGTACGTTAATGAGACGACTTTCTGGATCATTGAAGATGGAGAATACGCAGGTCGTATTTCTGTCAGGCACAAGCTCACTCCTAAACTTGAAACCTATGGTGGTCACATTGGGTATATTGTACGCCCAAAATTTAGAAAGAGAGGACTGGCAACCAAAGCTCTAACCGATATTCTCAAATACACCAAAAATGATCTTGGAATCACCAAGGTACTCTTAACGACCGATGAAGATAATATCGGTTCACAAAAAGTCATCACTTCAAATGGTGGTATTAGAGATACGACTCTCGATGGTAAGATAGAAAAAATTCGTTTCTGGATTGACCTTTAATCAGTTACTTTTCTGATAAGCGAGAACGTAATTTCTCGATTTTCTGATATAGGCCATTGGATTGACCGGCTCTTCTTTCTTTCTAATTTCAAAGTGAAGATGTGATGCGGTTGATTTACCAGAGTTACCAACTTTGGCCACAACTTGACCACGGTATACTTTGGTTCCCCTTTTCACAACGTTGCTTGAGTTGTGAGCGTAAACAGTACTGTAGCCACCAGCATGTTTGACAACCACTATTCTTCCGTAGCCTCTCATTTTCCCGCTAAAAGAAACGACTCCATCTTCAGCAGCAATGACATCAGTTCCTTTCTTGGCAGGAATGTCGATCCCTTGGTGTGGTCTTCCCCAACGTCTTCCATAGTTAGATGAGATACGTGTACTGTTTGGAACAGGCCAAAGAAATTTTCCTGTATTCAAAAACTCTGCAGAGTAATTAATGTTGGCATAAGTTGCACCACCACCAAATAGTTGAACAAGTCCACGTTTAAGTGGAATGAACCACCACTCACCTTCTCTGAACTTCTTTCCACGGTTGGCATTGAGAATTTCTGCTTCGTTGACTTGAAATTCCTGAGAGAGCCTTTCAACAGTGTCATTGATTCTGAGTTGGATATAGTGCCCAGACTTCATCAGTTGCGCACATGATGTGAGCAATGAAAGTGTGATTAAAATGGTCAGGGTCCGAATTCTCATTCTCCGCCTCATTCAAAACTTTAGGGCCTGTCTTGAACTTATCGGCGAAGAGAGAGAACTCTTTAAAATCAATACTCTAAGGGATAATTAACCTTTGGAAACACTCCACTGACGATCCAAATTGCCGTCCTGTAGCTCGATTCCCATAGCTGACAATTCATCTCGGTATTTATCAGCAGCGGCCCAATCTTTGGCATCTCTCGCCTCGTTCCTTTTGGCCACGAGATCTTCGATCTTGGCCCTGTCGAGCTTTCGATCGGTGATAAGGATATCATCTAGCTCAATAAGGAATTTTGACGGATCTTGACCAAAAAGTGCCATTAGTTCGCCATACTTCTTCATCCATTCGAGAAAGGCCTCTGCAGTCGGCTTGGAGTTATTATCCTTTGCCTTCTTTTGAAGATTAAGAGCATTAAATGCTCGAACCACTTCGAAAACGGATGCCATGACTTCACCTGTGTTGAAATCATCGTTCATGTATTTTTTAATCTTGGCATCGTGCTGTGAAAGAGTTTGGGCAAAGGACTTGTTCACAACTCCTCCCCCTTCAAAGTTCAAAACATCACCTGCATTTTTCAATGAAGTATAAATTCTAGCGAGTGCAGAAATAGCTCCGCGAATTTTGTCATCATTGATGGCCAATTGACTTCTATAATGAACAGAAAGAAAGAGGTACTTCAGGATTTCAGGATGCCACTTGTCCATGAATGAACGTCCTGTAATGACGTTCCCCAAAGACTTGGACATCTTCTCATCACTGAGGTTGATGAACTCGTTATGAACCCAAGTGTTGCAATAACACTTACCAGTTCTTCCTTCCCCTTGGGCAATCTCATTCTCGTGGTGTGGAAAAATCAAATCAATTCCACCTCCATGAATATCAATTGTGTCTCCAAGCAATGCTTGAATCATGGCCGAACATTCAATATGCCAGCCGGGACGTCCATTACCCCAAGGTGATTCCCATGAAGGCTCACCTTCTTTTGATGGCTTCCAGAGAACAAAATCAAATGGGTTTTTCTTTCTTTGATCGACTTCCACTCTTTGACCTGCTTCGAGTTCATCGAGTTTCTTGCCAGAAAGTTTTCCATAGTTCTCAAAAGAATCGATAGAATAAAAAACTTCTCCATCAATAACGTAGGCCTTGCCATTTTCGATCAAGTCCGCAACGAACTTGATGATTTGTGGCATGAACTCAGTTACTTTCGGATTGTGATCATGCTTTCGGAGCCCTAAACGATTGAAGTCTTTTTCAAATTCTTCAATATATCTTTCAG
>JBFEVX010000116.1:0-12401 GCA_041546685.1 Bacteriovoracaceae bacterium
AATCCTTCTGGGGGTGGGGACGAGTTGATGTAGATCGTCAGCAGACTTAAAGTCCTTAAAATGCATTATCTTGATCTTCGTCTCGGCTAATCCTGTAATTTTCGGGGTGATTGGATTGGTGTAGTAGCCAGATGCATTCACAACTACATGCGATGAGTAAGTCTGAGAGAGACCTTTGCAAACTAAAGTTCCATCTTCTTTGGATGAGATATCAGTGATTTCATCTTTAATAACTAAAATTGAATTCTTTTTTGCGTACTCTTTTAGATAGAGGTGAAAATCATTTGCTCTGACTTGAGAATTACTAGAAAAGTGGTTTAAGTCTTCAGGTTCAAGATTATTGGACTTCCAATAGGAAACCAGCCTGAGGTGATCAGGCATGTTGGCCCAGGATGCGCCTGGGGCGGCAAATTTATCCACCACGAGTGGCTTTATTCCTCTCTTGGAGAGTTCGACTGCTGTTTTTAGACCAGCTGGGCCTGCCCCTATGATTAATACAGGGTGGTCAGTTTTACTCATGGTGTTCCTGCGTCAGAGTTTATTTATAATAGAATAAACCCTTAATACTACTGGTGAAATGAGAAAAATAGTCCAATACATGACCACCAATCATCTGCTGATCAGATTGATCATCGTCTTCATATTATTGGGGGCCTTCTTTTCTTTTATCTCATTAAAGCGAACTAGTTATCCTCGTGTTGATCTTTATAAAGTAGAAGTGAATACATTCTATCCAGGCGCATCACCTGAAGATGTTGAAGTCAATGTAACTAATAAAGTAGAACTGGCGATAAAGGGAATTGAAGGAATCAAGAAGACAACTTCCAAGTCGATGGAAGATCAGTCACGAGTCATCATTACATTGGATCAATCTTATGAAGACATTCAATCTGTCAAAGATGATATCAGGAGAGCTGTCGATAATATTTCAGATTTTCCAGAAGAAGTGATTGCAAAGCCAAATATATTTGAAGTCAAAGTGGATAACTTTCCAATCTATGATGTTGCCTTGGTGTGGGATCAAGGAAGTTATAGCGAAATCAATCAGCATTTACAGGTGTTGAAAAGAAAACTGGAAAAATTATCAACAGTATCGAAAGTTACAATTAGTGGGGAAAGAAAGAAGGAAATTCAAATTCGTTTGGACTTGGATAAGCTGAATGAGTTCCAGATATCGTTTGATGACGTAATAAGGAGTATAGAAAGAAATAAACTCCGAGAAAGTGGAGGTAAACTTGAATCTTTCACTAGTGAAGTTGGAATACTCACAATTTCTGAATTTACGAGCATCAAAGACCTCAAAGACATGATCATAAGATCTAATACAGCTGGGAAAAGAGTCTTTTTAAAAGATGTGGCCAAGATTGAAAACTCTTTTAGTAGGGCCAATATTGTTACCCGATATAATGGCAAAAAGGGACAGGCTCTCTGGCTATATAAACGTCCGTCAGCAGACATTATCAAAACGACTGAAGACATCAAGACAATCGTAAATCAATACCGCGACGAAATAGCGCCAGAGGGGATGGAATTTATAACCACTCACGACCTTTCTATAGAGACGAGAGATCGTCTCAGTATGGTCTATAAAAACATCGTAATTGGTTTAGTGCTTGTTCTAGTTGTTCTTTTGATATTTTTTGAATATCCAATTGCTCTTTGGACAGCATTTGGTATTCCCATGTCGATTGCCATATCATTATGTTTTTTAAACTTCTTGGATGTGGGAATTAATGGAATTTCTCTGTGTGGAGTGATTGTTGTTCTAGGGATGATTGTTGATGATGCAATCATAATTGCTGAGAGTGTCTATTCAGAAAAAAGGAAAGGAACTAAGAACCCCGTCGTCGAAGGGACAATGAAAGTTTTTAAGCCAGTGATGTGCACTATTTTGACGACAATCATAGCTTTCCTACCCATATACATGATTCCAGGCTTGGTTGGTCAATTTACCCGAGAAATACCTGTTATTGTGATTTTGATTCTTGTCGGCAGTTTGCTGGAGGCGCTTTTCTTTCTTCCCTCACATTTAGCAGGAGTTAAAGCAAAAAGGAGAGCTCAACCTATAGGTTATAAGTTTCTAGAAATTCAAAAGAATCTATATGAGTTTTTCTTGAAGATGATCATAAGAAATAGAAAAAAGTCATCTCTACTTATACTCGTATCACTGTCGCTTGCATTGTATTGGTCATGGAAGAATACTAAGTTCAATCTTTTTCCTGAACATCAAGCTAATCGTCTCTATGTTATAGCAAAACTACCGAGTGGAACGACACTATCCAAGGCAGAGGTCGAATCCAAGAAGTTTGAAGTATTTTTGAATGAGGAATTCAAGCATGAGACAAGAACTTACCGAACTAGAATAGGACGAGACTTCAATGGGAATTATCATTGTCCACGATGTTTCTATACTAAATTGGAGCTAGTCCACTTCACGGACCGGAAAAAAGATGCCCTCCAAATCAGGAATGAAATATTAAATGGTATCAAGCTAGTATATGGTGAAAATATCGAGTCCTATGATGTGACGATTGATTCCGGGGCACCACCACTTGGGAAGGATCTGGAAGTAACCATCACTCATCCTAAAAGAGATGTCAGGATGACTGCAATGAAGGAGCTTCAAGGATTAATGGCAGGTTTTAACTTGGATGTTCTCGATTCTCAGTCAGGAAAGCAACAAATTGCCTATTTATACCCTTTGTATAAAAATATAAGTCGCTTACAGACATCTGTAGCCAATGTTGCTCATACAATCAGAGCAGCTTATGAGGGTGTTGTCGTAAGTGACCTTGTAGTCAATAATGAGCGAATTTTTTATCGAGTCCTGCTTTCAAAAGAAGATCAAAATTTAGTGGATCCTTTAAATAGTCTCAAAGTTCAAAATGATTTAGGAAACTTGATAGAGATGAAAAAACTTGTCTGGATGAAAAATAGGAATTCAGATTCGGCCATCACCCATTTTGGTGGGGTAAGGGGAGTTCAACTAACCACCTCTCTTGAAAAGCTTGTCCCAAAAGAGAGAAATCAACTTAAAGAATCACTTACAGAAAGTATAAAAAAGCTGGAAAGGGCTCACCCAGGTCTTAGTATTGATTACTCTGGACGAGTTAAAAAATCATTCATGAGGTACCTGGAAGCTGGAAGTGCCTTTATCTTGGCGATTGCAGCTATTTATTTGTTTTTGGTTTTTCAATTTAAGTCGTATTTTCTCCCCTTCCTCATTCTTTCCTCTATTCCTGTTGGGATTGTGGGAATCAGTGTCGCCTTTTGGATACACTCTGAACCAATCAGTTTCATGGCACTCATTGGGGTCGTAGGATTTTCTGGTGTCGTTATCAATGATGCTCTCATTATGATTGATCTTATGGAGGAATTGAAAAAGAAAGATCCTCTAGAAAACTTATTCAATGTCATCGTAAAAGGTGCAAAAGATAGGTATGCACCAATTTTTCTAACTACAGTGACGACTTTGGCTGGACTAATCCCCAGTATTTATGGTTTTTGGGGTGGTGTCGATGCCTTTATTTCACCTATGGTTCTTGCGATGGCCTCCGGTCTTCTTCTCGGAACCATATCTGATTTAATCATCATTCCTTTATTCTATTCACTGGTTTATTTGAAGTCGGAGCCACGTTGAAAGTCATTAAACAGATTTTGACCATCGTCATATTTGTTTTAATGGGGTGGTATCTGCTCAAAATTGATGACTGGGATAAGATAAAAAGCATCTCATATGGAAATATTGGTACTTTGCTTTTTTTATATTTTCTCTTTTACTTTTTTATCTCCCCACCGATCAAACTGATTTCAAAAGATTTGGGTTTCAAGATTCCTTTGCCAGATATTCTGGGAATCTCAATTCTTACCAATTTTATGAATTACATCTTGCCGGTTCGAGGGGGTGTCGTTTTAAGAGGTTTCTATTTAAAGAAGCGATATGCATTAGGTCTCAAGCAATATACCGCAATTTCAATAGTGATTTCTTTAGTTGGGTTGATTGTAACAGGATTTTCAAATGGAGTTGCATTTCTTATGAATCCGGACTCTGTTGATAAGCTTAAGGGACTTCACGCTTTGGTTTTTGTTATTCTAACTGGTGGTGGTCTCGTCTTGATATTTTCTCCAGTTCTTCTGATGAAGATTTCAAAAAAGATAAGAGAACTGAAAGAGACTATCGATTGGCCTCAAATTTCTTCTCATCGAAATATACTTGTAACATTTGTCTTTTATAGTTTGGCCTTGGTTGTCTACATCTTTCGTTTTCATATTTTATGTAATTCAATGGATATAACGATTTCAGGAAACCAGTTGATATCTTTAGTGACTCTATCTTTGGTCGTTAATCTTTTACCGATTCTTCCTGGTAATGTAGGTGTGAAAGAAGCTTCTTTCGCCGGAGTATTCCATCTACTTGGATATAATTATGAAATTGGTGCTCTGATATCGATTGTTGATAGATTCTTGCAGATTGGATTTCTCTTTGGTGTAAGTCTGGTTTACTCCCTTAAAACGGATGTGATCAAGCTTTTAAAAGAGAGTAAGACTGAGAATTCGATCTAACTTTGTTGGTTCTTTCCACAAAACTTCCCTTTAGCAGTTTAGAAAACGTAACATGGATAAGTTCACTTGCAACTAGGGCATTTTCAAAAGAGTGTGAATGATACTTCATTTCTTTCTCAGTTTGTTCGAGTGACTTAGGTCTTGTAAGATAGAGTTCATGCTCAAGTTTGATGCCATCTCTTCTGAATCCATTAGTAATCATTGGAGTTACATATTCATCGAGATGTCTGACCGAATCATCCAAACCAATGACTTCAATTCCAAGTTCTTTTTTAAGAATGCTTGTCACTCCGTCAATGCAGCTGAGTGTTCGAGCCCCAATTAAATCTAGTAGCCTGCTTCTGAAGTGAAAAAGTTCATCTGAAGGAATACCTTTGATTCTGATAAACATTCCTGCTCTGATTGAAGAGTGTCTTGATGATCTAAGTTTATTTTTATTGAATGCAAATCTTGTATGATATTCACAAGAGCCACAGATAATGAATGTATGATAATTGGTTGGGCTAAATCCAATGATCAATTCATTATTCAACTTGAAATCGTCGTTATAATTCCAGATACCTGGATTAACGCCATCTTTCATCTCGACCTCAGATGATAGGTCGAAAAAAGAGATCTCTTCATTTTTGTAGAGTTCTTTTCGTTTGATCATATTGATTTAGCAACCTTACCGATATTAACTTTCTCAGAAAGCCGATCCAAAATATTTGGTAGAGCTTCTGGGTTGAATTTGTATCCTTGAAGTAGCTTTCTGTTGTCGACAAAAAACATATTTCCCTTGAGACCACGGGCCTTTACACGATCATCTGTAAATGAAGCCAGAAACTTTTCAGGCCAACGAGTGTAATCTCTTCCAAATCCGTATTCACCTTGAAAGTATTTGGTCTTGATGGCCGGTCTGGCCATGTTTTGTCTGCCTTCTTCTGTATAAGTGGCATACGTGCCGTCCATCCAATATCCAGTAATGGTATTTACTGAACAATAGGGGGCAGGATTTCCCCAGCCGATTCTTTTCTTATTACCATTTGAATTGGAAAACCAAGGAAACATGGTTCTTAAGAAACATACAAACTCTAAAAACTCTTTTCTATCATAGTTTCTTTCACGAAGAATTGTGACAGGTTCTCTTTTTTCTGTTTTTACAAAACGTTTGAATTCTTTTTTAAATTCAGGGTCACTGTAATATCTCGTAGCTTCTTTGATGTTGTTGAAGATTAGAAATGCACCATTATAATGAACGGTCCCATGAATGTAGTTGATCGCAGGTGGCATTCTGTCAGGTACACCTTCTGGATTGTCTTCTGTTGACATGGATTTTTGAACCATTTTGAGCATATGCCCGCCAACAAGTTCAATGATCTCTCTGTCTGTATGTTGATAATCTTTATCTCTTTCTGTTTTAAAGATGACGTTGTCATGCCAGATCAGATCATTGGTCTCTGGATTGATGGCCGTCGCGAATGGATGATTTTCATCAATCAAGCCACCTTTCATTGGTCTGACCCATGTGATGAAGAATACATTGATGATTCCCCAAGTATTGTGGACGGTAAGACGTGTCCACGTTGGGATAACAGATAGGTAATAAACAATAACTTCCAGTGCTTTTCGTGCCCGCTCGAACATATGAACCTCTGTAATTTTGAATAAGACAAAATAACATATATCGCGATTGAATTGGACCTAAGTAACTGAAATTGTAAGTTTTACACGCCCTCAAACGCTCTCTCATTCGGAAAATATCGCGCAAAAGCCTGAAAATCCATGGCTTCTTTTGTCAGTTATGTTTGAAAGATGTCAAAGCTAGAACGCTGCAGAGAGGCCGGCCGTAATTATTCGTCCTCCTGTATTGAATCCGGATGTGTTGATGTAGTCCTTATCAAGTAGGTTTTTGATGTTGGTGAACAGCTTGTAGTTGTTCCATGTGTAGTTATATCCAAAATGGAAAAGACCGAACCCGCTTAATGGGACCGGTGTGCTGGTCGAACCTCCAGTCCTGTTTCCCTTGGCCTCAAAGTCCAAAGTAAGTAAGTGATTGGATCTTTTATATTCAGTACTAACTTTTCCGGCCCACTTCGGACGATTCAATAGTTCAGCTCCAGATTTGTTATTCTTTGCTCTTGTGTAGTCGAGACTTGTTTTAAATTCAAAATATGAATTTAATTCGAATTTTGATTGAATGCCTGTACTTAGTATCCCGAGTTCACTTGAGTTTTGATATTTTTGGTTGGGATATGTTCCTTCCAAATCAATGAAATCATCAATAGTTGTATGATTGATATTCCAGGCAAGACTAACTTTGTTCAATTTAATTTCACTTCCAAGTTCGAGTGAGAGTGCTTTTTCTGGATCAAGATCTTTATTACCGTATTGAGAGTGGAGTTGATATAGCGTGGGATTCTTGTAACCAGTTGAGATGAGGGAATACAATCTCAGGTTATCTTCTAGTTGTGTACTTGATCCTAATTTGAAACTGGAGTTTGTACCAAAAAGATGACTTCTCTCGGCCCTAAAACCGGAATTCAGGATAGTTTTTTCCGTCAATTCAAAATGGTGATGAAAGAAAAGAGCATAGGTATCTTCAGACTTTTCATTAAAAATTGTCGGTGAATTCGAAAGATTAAGATCAAAAGCACCTTTTTCATTTTTATAATGTAGGCCAAAAATTAAGGTCTGATTATCTGCCAATATTGTATTGTTGGTCAGGATAAGGTCTGTCGTTTTCGCTCTGTAGAGCTGCGTATCTGTTGATGTCCCCAGAGAATCTGGAAGATCCAGGTTTGTTCTTTTTTGATCACTGTATCCAATTTTTATGTCTGGGGAAAAAAGTTGAGTTGAGAATTTTGGTTTAATTGTTAGCAAATGATAATGAAATCGATCATCTGAGATGAAATTAGCATCATCTCTTTCACTTCCAAATCCTTTTTCGAGGTCGGTTTTTTGAAGGTGCAAACGTGATGTGATATTTGCCTTGAAGTCCTGACTTTCATAACCTAATTTTCCAGATACATTCAGGAGTTCACTACCGTCAGCTTCTGCTGGGATATGTGAAGTTGATGTCGTGGAATTGAAGCCTTCCGTTTCCCAGCGCTCCAAACCAATAAACCCATTGAGTTTGCCTTGTTTTGTTCCCATGACGGCTTTGTATGATTTGGATTTATAACTACCGTAAGACGCTTGTATATCTGTAAAAGTCTTATGGGGATTTAGGGTTTTGATATAGACGACTCCGCCAATGGCCTCTGAGCCATAAAGGACTCCGTGCGAACCGAAGAGAACTTCAATAGACTCAATTCCAACCAGAGTCATTTTTGAAAAGTCATAAAGCTTCGAAGTATTGATAGGATCATTCATTGGGAATCCATCGAGAACCACCAAAACGTGAGATGTTTCAGATCCTCTTAAATGAATCGTTTGGACACCGCCCGGACCATTTTCATTGAGCTGAATCTGGGGAACTGTCTCAAGAATATCACCAAGAGTTGTAGCTTTCTTAGATTTGAATTGAGTGGCATCAATTTTAACAACAGAACTGGCGGTACGCTCTCTATCGGCTTTGTAGCGAGTTGCAGAGACGACCAGATCGTCAGAATAGGAACTTGAAGCAAGGAATAAGAAGAACAGAATTGTTAGTGTTCTCATTGATTTCTCCCACGAAAATCAAAATGAATCCTCACAAAGCGAGGATACCTTTTGCAGGTCTTCGGACTTATGGGCAAATCCTACGGTCACGCTTCCCAGTTTCCCAGTGCATCTATGACTTTCGTTCCCAAATACCGCTGCGGGGCAGTTCCGGATTCAAACCGGATTCCCTTTCAAACTCAAATGAGTACAGAAGGCCTTTTCACAATCATTTTTTTGGTATCCTTTGTCAAACGAAATTGCTTATTGAAGAAGTTGCGGTATGATACAGAGTATCAACTTATGAAACGAATTTTAACTACGCTCATATTTATTTGTTCGTCGCTGGTCTTTGCTAATGATCTACCTCGATTAATTTCCACAGCACCATCCATCACAGAAACTGTGAAGCATCTTGGGGGAGAGAAGGCATTAGTTGGTGTTTCCAATTTTTGCTCTATAGAAAAATCAGTTACTCGAATTGGATCTGCTATAACACCTAACTTTGAAAAGATGGTTTCTCTATCTCCAACTAAAGTCTTGTTACTCGGCTTGGCCAATTCTACGACAGAGAGTTCATTAAAAAAACTGAATATTCCTTATGTTACTTTGGCATTCAACAGTCTGGATGAAATTCTCGAGAGTATAAAAGTGATTGCAAATGAAATAGGTCCAAAAGCAGTTACAAAGGCAAAGAAGTTTAATGAGGAAGTTAAATCTGAATTGAATCCGATTAAAGACGTCATTGAAAAGAAGTACCTGTGGGTGATTAGTAGCGAAGAAAATAACGAAATGATCAGCAAAGTAATGGTTGCCGGAACAGGAACACATTATCATCAAATCATTCAGATGTTGGGTTTATATACCCCAAAGGGAATTCTTCCTAATTACCACGGTCTCAATTTAGAGCAAATTATCAAAATGAAACCTGATTATATTTTTGTTTCATTCCCAGGTAGTATAAAAAAATCTGAATTGGAAAAAGTTAAAAAGTCCTGGAGTAATACAAAAGTACTTGATGCCGTGAAAAACAAAAAAGTCTATTTCTTTCAAGGTGATGAATTTGTAGTTCCAGGAACATCAATTCTTCCGATGATCAAGAGTATCAAGGAGTCAATAAGTGCTCCTTGAAGTCAAAAACGCATCCTTGAACCTTGGTGGTAATCCAATTCTTAAAAATTTGAATATCAAAATTGGCGAACCGTGCTATCTCGCGATCATAGGTCCAAACGGCGCTGGTAAATCAACACTTTTAAAGAGCATAGTAGGTATTCATTCTCTAGATAATGGATCGATCGAAATTCCTGGAGATACCAATAGCTTTGAGTTCTTTTCTTATGTTCCTCAAAGTCTTGCCGTGATGAAAGGATATAATGGATGGGATCTTCTCGATTGTTTTCTTTATCCCCACAGATTGAAAGACAAAAATGATGATTCTATAAATGAAGTCTTGAAGACTTTTGAAGTCTCAAGTTTCATGACTCGCGATTTGACTACACTGAGTGGCGGAGAGCTACAGCGAATATATTTGGCCTGTGCAATTTCAGCAAAACCGAAAGTTCTATTACTGGATGAATCTTTAAGTTCAATGGATCCCCATATTCAAGAAGAAGTGATTCAAAAATTGGTGAAGGTTCAAAAAGAAATCGGTGTAACAATCATTCATGTGAGTCATCAGGTCAATAATGCCATTCATGTCAGTGACAGAATTCTTGCCTTGAAAAAGGGAGAGGTCTTTTATGATGGCGCAACTTCAAAGTTCTCTGAACGAGATCTTGAATCACTTTTTGATTTCAAATTCAAATGCCTATCTCATCCAGATTCTGGAAGACCAATGATTGTTCCAGGAGCAGGTGAATGATTAAGTTACTTGCTCTCCTGGTGATGTCGTTGATTTGCATATTTGTCTTTCCTTACTTGGGGAGAGGGGAAGTCGATTTTTCTTCCAAGGAAGGTCTCTTTATTCTGAATCAACTCCGCTTCCCAAGAGTATTGATGGCCTTTGTTGTCGGAGCTGGGCTGAGTCTCGCCGGATTGGTTTTTCAGGGGTTATTTAGAAATAATCTCGCAACTCCATACACTCTTGGTGTTTCTTCAGGTGCAGCCTTCATGGTTAGCTTGTGGATCAAGTTGGGAATTGGTTTTAGTTTCATGTGGTTCAATGGTTTGGCCATCGCAGGTTTTCTTGGCGCACTGATGAGTATAACAATCGTCATGACTCTCTCCGCAGCTCTAAAGAGATTCGAACCATCAACGATGATCCTCGCTGGTGTAGGACAGGGGATGTTTTTTTCTTCTGCAGTTTTACTGATTCAGTATTTCGGTAATGTCTTTGAGGTGAATCGCATGGTTCAATGGACATTCGGTGGTGTAGAAGTCATCGGCTATTCTTCAGTTCTTAAGATTTTACCTGTTTTGATAATTGTTTCTGCTCTCACATGGTTGAAGGCCGGAGCATTGAATGTCATTACGCTAGATGAAGATCTTGCGATTTCTCGTGGCATTAAAACCAAAACTCTTCGAAAATTTCTTTTCTTCGTCACAAGTATTCTTGTTGGCTTCATTATTGCTGAGGCTGGACCCATTGCTTTTATTGGCCTTCTTGCTCCTCATGCCATGAAAAAACTTTTCAAGTTTGATTACAGAGTATTGATTCCAGCCAGTTTGATGTTTGGTGGGATAGCTCTTTCTTTATGTGACTTAATAAGCCGTTTGGTGGTTTCCAATATGGAAATCCCCGTTGGAATCATAACCGCATTCCTCGGGGGACCATTTTTTCTTTTTATCCTGATCAAAGGTCGGGAAGAGTCTTAAATTCCTGTCAGTTTGACTTTGACCTTCTTCTTTTTCTCACCTTTTTGCAAATAGGTGACTTCAACTTCATCTCCAACTTTGTATTTATTCAAGGCGTGGTAGATATCATCGAAGTTTGAAACTTCCTTTCCATCTACTGCTACAATGACATCACCGAGATAGTACTTTCCATAGCGATCTTGTTGAATACCTCTTATCCCAGCTTTGTACGCACCAGAGTCTTCATCAACAAAAGTGATGACCAAGCCTTCTGTAACTCCAAATCGTCCTTTGTGATATTCAGGAAGAATACCAACTCCAAGCCCCGGTCTGATTACTTTTCCGTGTTTGATCAATTGAGGAACTATTCGTTTTATTGAATCAACGGGGACAGCAAATCCAACACCTGAACTCGAACCTGACTTTGAATAGATGATGGTATTCATTCCAATAAGTTCTCCAGTTGAATCAAGAAGTGGCCCACCTGAGTTACCCGGGTTGATTGATGAATCAGTTTGAATCATTCCGTGAATGGTAACATCACCAATTCCTGGAATCTTACGATCAAGAGCGGAAACAATTCCTTGAGTAATGGTGTGGTCAAGTCCGAATGGATTCCCAATGGCCAATGTTTTTTGTCCAACCATGAGATCATTAGATCTTCCAACTTTTATAGGAAAGATTTCCTTTGGAAGTTCTTTGAGTTTTAAAACAGCGATATCTTGCTTTGGTTCTGCTCCGACAAGCTCGGCCTTATATTGCTTCTTGTCGCCATGAAAAGAAATCAAAAAACTGTCACCTTCCATGATCACATGATAGTTGGTTACGATATGACCTTTGTTGTCCCAGATAAAACCTGAACCTACTCCAAATGGAATTTCTGAAACGGTAGGGCTAAACCAACTGGTTCTTGCATACTTCACATTGCTTACGTTCACTACTGACTTCACACCTTGTTTGAAGATGTTGATCGTATTGACCTCATTTTCCAGTAATCTCTTCGTGTCTCTTTGTAGGACTTCTTCACGGGAATAGGATTGAGGTGCCATGGCAATTGCCAGTGCTGCAACTAGAACTCTAAATCTCACGAAAGGCCTCCTTTTGGGCGTTTTTTGCACAAAATCTCTACTTATTGGTATAATTCGGGCTCGGAAATAATTCAAGCTAACATGTGGTCAACGGGCCGTTAAATAGGAGTCAAGTCCTTGGAAATAAAGTACTTTAATCGTATCTCTGGTCAAGTCGAAGTAGAAAAAGTGTACGGAGACAACGCCGTACGCTGGCTATATAAGTCTTTCATAGGAAAGCTCTTTCAACGATTATTTTGCACAGCTCCGATTTCCGGGATGTATGGCGTACTTCAAGACCAGGCCTCCAGCGCTAATAAAATTCCGGGTTTCATCAAAAACTTCAGCATCAACATG
>JBFEVX010000002.1:0-83375 GCA_041546685.1 Bacteriovoracaceae bacterium
AAGTAACTCATGTTCTTTGACATTTTGAGAGAGAAATTCTTTGAAAATTTTTGAAATTTCCAAGTTATTGAACCATCCCCTTCTTGCCAAGGCGGTTTCTAGTTTTTCAAGCAATTGCTTCCTTGGTCTCAAGATGTTGTACCAAGGAATGTCAAAACTTCTGTTGTATATTTCTTCGCGGTCAAGATATCTTGCCAGTGCATGTTTATGAAATTTTCTATTGATGGACTTATTGTTGGTGAGTCTATGGAAAGTTGTTCCGCCGTTAACCCAGCTAGAAGGAAGTCGTGTGATAAATTGCATGAGCTCCCTGTTTATTGTAGGGAGATATAGCTCCATGCCGAAGTGATTCATGCTTCTTGTTGTATGAAAGCTTTGATACATATAGAACCCATTTAATAATTTGGCCTCTATCAATCGATTGCCGAAATTTTCTTTATTGAATTCCAGTGTCCATTTTCCAACTTCTGGTGATGTATTTTTTGTGAAATTCTTATCAAAAAGGTTGTAAAGTTCATCTGTTCGATAATGTCTGTAGGTACAAAGTCGTCTTAAAAAGTCGTGATATGGGTTTTCATGATCAAAGAGTTCCAGTACATGTTCAAGTTCCCAAAATCTTTCCCAGTCGGTTAAATCTCTCATGATTTTTGAAAGTTTCCAGAGTAAATGCCTCATCGCCATTGGGAGCCCTTTGATGTAGCGATGAATTTCTTCAACTGGATAATACTCGCCCCAAAGAGTGTCTCCGCCGTCGCCAGCTAGCATTGTATCGACATGCTTGGACGCTTCTTGAGCGCATCGGTGAACAGGAAGTGATGACCCCACAACTGGTTCGTCATTTGCCCTGATCAGACTAACCATGTAGTCGAGATCTTCAGGAAGAAAGGGAACTTCATGATGGATATGTTTGTATTTGTTGCAGATGTTTTTTGCATAGCTCGATTCGTCAAAGGCCCATCCTGGAAAAGTTGCTGTGAAAGCATGGAGAGGTTTTCCATGGATTATCCCACCTTGGATGAGTGCAAAAGAGGTATCATGACCACCACTTAAAAGTGTGCCTAGTTGGCCACATCTATTTTTTTCGAGATAGTCACTAATTCCCTGTCGGTAGATGGATTCATAGTGATCTATTTCTTTTTCCACATTATCCAGTCTTTCTCGTCTATTGAAGTCAAACTCTTGGGCCCAATGGTTACGTAGCACTACCTTGGTATTTTTATAAATAAGTGAAAAAGTAGGTAGAAGCTTGGAAATACCTTCAATTTGAGTCTGTTCACATGAAGTAAATCCATTTGAAACAAAGTTTAGAATGGATCCAATGTGGGGAGTAGGTGATTCTCCAATTGATTCAACAAGTGAATTTAGAGAAGAATTGAAATAGAGTTTGCCCTTACTGTTCGACCAATAAAGATTACAGGCCTGGTAGGGGTTATTGTGAATGGAAAAGCTCCCCTTCGATTTATCTTTGATGAGTATTAGAAACAGTCCATCAAGTTTTGATTGAAAAAGATAACCTTGTTCCTTGTAAAGTTTGATGAGATCTTCAGATAGAGTCTTGGTGTTTGATATTTTTCCATTAATTCGCGTAATTCTACCTTTAATGCAAACATCGATATCTCCAAAAGAATCGAAAATGAGGGGACCTGAATATTCTATTCTCGAATCGACCTTGCCTTGAAGATCTTGCGTAAGGTGTACTTTACTCATGTGTAGATTATACGTCTCTTGATTAAATTGTGTTAGTATTTAGTCATGAGTTTCTCTGTAATTGCAGCAAATTTTAATAAAGAACAGTTTCTTGAATCTTTCTTTAATTCTTTCAAGGGAGTTTCTGACCTTGTTTCATATGAATTGATATTCATTGACGATGGAAGCACAGATCAATCACTAGAAATTGCCAGAAATTATGAATCTCTTCTGCCGTTAAAAATTATAATATTGGAACAAAATCATGGTCCGGCAGCGGCCAGAAATTTAGGCCTAAAAGCGGCTACATATTCTAATATTGTTTTTTGTGACACTGATATCACTTTTGCCCCAAACACTCTTATTGAAGGATATGATCTCTTTACATCGAAAAATCTGGATATTCTGACATTCAATTTAGATATATCACCCCTGACTGATTCAACAATGGGACGTGTGTACCTACTTGAGGAATATGAACAATTGGAAACGGAAAGAATTGAATCAGGTCCTCATAAATATTTCACAACAACTTTCTCTATTGCAAAAAAAGAATGGTTTGATTCTGTAGGTCCATTTGATGAGACCTTTACAGGGCCAGATATAGAAGATTTGGTTCTTGGTTTCAAGTCAGCACCGGGGACACGCTTTTGGTTTTCACGTGAGCTGACTTTCAGGCATGCTTATCCTTCAAACATAATTGTTATAAAAAAGGCCTTCTCACGAGCTTTTCATCTTGGGCAACTAGAGCTTAGAAGTCTCGATAATAATCCATTGCTTGATAACACGTTTAGAAAGTTTAGTTATTTCGTATCTCTTATTTGGGTCACAAGTTTTTTATTCATGATGTTTGGTTTGATAAATAAGAATATTTTCATCTATGTCACGATTGCAGAAATATTCATACATTATCGTGCTTATTTATTGGGAATAAAGAGCTATGGATTATTTTTCAGTTTTGGTCTATTTTTTGGACGTCTCATTTACGTTCTAAGCGCTTTTATTGGATATGCCCTTGGTAAGGTATACCCTAAAAAAGCTGTTTGAATGAATTTAAGGCCATGATTGGGAAATTGGTCGGGTCATAAATCCAACTCATATTAATAGCACAATCCCATGTGCAATGACATTTTTTATCCAAGATGAATTTGATAATCTCTTGAGCTTTTTTTGATTGTAGCAACTTATCGATTTGATAATCATAATCTCTCAGGTTTCCTAGTTTGTTATCAACGCCTTCAAGAATTTCACATGCATGGACATCACCACAATCATCCAAGGTTATAAACTTTCGACCGGCAAAACATGTGAACTCTCTCTTGTTACTCATCTTTGCCTTTGCAATGGTGTCTGTTGTCATTTGAAACAACGCACTTTGGATTGGCGTTGCAGGGTGTGAATTGTTCTTTTTCCTCGATTCTAAAAGTTTTGCACAGAGATCTTTGTAAAGTTTTATGTCCACATCTTTGATTTGATTATTTATAAGTTCACCACGAACCATGTTAAGGTCAATTTGGTCGAACAGAGTGGTGCTCTCTAAGTAGCCTAAAAACTCGCTTAGATAACTTTGAGTATCTTTACTAAAAAGCACATCTGCACCTACAGAAAAATTCTTAAATTCCTTTTTAAGATCATTGAGTCTTTGGGCCGTGATCATAGAACGCTGGAAACCTTCGGGGTATCTTCTTAATGCATTATGTGTTCTTGGAAAACCATCAAGACTTATTCCTAGTCTGAAGAAACATTGAGGGTTTTCTTTGAGCATCTGTCGTGTTTTTTGAATAATGAGATCTGAATTAAACCCATTGCTTGGGATTGTGAAATAGTTAACTTGGTTTTGAAGGGCAAAAATATGAGCGATCTCGGCCAACTCTTCTCTAATGAAAGGTTCACCACCGCATAAATTGACGAGTAGGAGGGAGGGCATATTACTGGAAATACACTTTATCTCTTCTAAATCGAGCTCATTACGCCTGGATTCTTCACCCTTATTGAATTTACCGGCATCTTGAACACGATCCCAGTTCCAGCAGTGATCACAGAAGGCATCACACCTGGCCGTTACATTGAAAAGTAAATAACTGATTTGATCTCGATAGATCTTCTGAACAATTTCTGGCAATCCATGGGGATGATAGTTTTGCATGGATATATTATATATTAATTTAATAGAAAATACTGCGCAGATTCCTAGCGGTTTTTTCAAAGATTAAAAAACACACCTTTTATAACGTAAAACTATCTTCTGTTAAAAAATTGTGTCTTATAAAAATAATTGTCTCGATTAACTAATTTATCTTCTGCACTTAGCTCTTGAATTTCTTTAGTCACAACTGAAATTCTTTTTAAAGATTGATGAAGATTTTCAAGCTCGTCGGAAAAATCTGGATCGATAGTCTTTTTTATTTTTTGATAGGTGAGCATGGCTATCATTAGAGGATTATTCACCTCATGAGCAACTTTTGCGATGAGGTCTTTTACTGCAGATATTTGTTTCTTTTTAATCAATTCATCATGATTTCTGGATTCTGCAATGATACTTCCAACAATGGAAGAACAAATTTCCAAGTAACGATCAACTCCTTCAAAGGCTAATGAATTTTCTGGAAGCTTGGTATGAAACAATGTAAAGACTCCAAGGTTTTCATTGTTATGTGAAACTGGAACAGCATACTTCACTAAATTATTTATTGAATTTTGACAGTTAGTCTCAAAATCTTCCGTGTTTAAAAGTTTATCCTTTTCCAAGACTTCATCATAAGCACAATTGTTAAGGTCAATCTTCTTGTAATTTTCTTGTATAAATGAAGGCACATTATATGATGCTGTCATGCTGAGATAATTGTCTTCTTTTAAAAAGAAAACTCCTTTTTTTTCATTATCAAAAATAGGGTAGGAAAGTATTTTATCGAGTGCCAAATGGAGTCTAGAGCTTAACTCCATGTTTTCACTTTTCAAAAGTTCAAGTAGACTCATATAAATTCTATGTTTATGTAAACTTAGCTCCATTTTTGTATTGAATTTATCAATCATGGCAAACAAATAGACAGAAACAATAAGTATAACTAAAAAGGAGATGAGGTTAAAACCAATCAGTTTTGTAGCAAAACTTTTGAAAAGATTTTCCAGTTTGAGTTCTTTTTTTAGACTTTGGGCCTGTAAAAAAATTTTAACATCTCTGATGGCCAATAGGGCCTTCGAATCATCAACTTTGACCAAATTATCCAATTTAGAAATTTTACCTTTTGATGAATTGAAAACAGTATCGATATTCATCGCATATTCTTTCAAAGCAGCTTCAATAACATTCATTCGCTTTATTTCAAATGACGATACATCTCCAAGCATTCGATAGTTTCTGACTAAAGAATTTAACTCAAGTTTGCTATTGATAAAGCTTTGGTAATACTCAGTATTTCTTCGAATCAGATAATTTTTAAAATTGTGAATGAAACCACCATATCCCATTTTATCGTGAATTGCGGAAAACAGCTCTTGCCTTTTGGAAACTTGAGAAATTTCATTTCGAATATTTTCTTGAGTAGATAACCATTCAGAATAGATCAGCCCAGTCCCAATAGCGCCGACCATCAGATAGATAATAATGATAATGAAAGGCTTGATCCCACTAAGTGAACGAGAAAAAATATTCATAAAATCCTCAAGATTACTTTATGAAAACATTATAAATCCAACTAAAGCCCAGCAGTTTTTAATTTTGTCATTCGCGTTGCCACGCTAACAAACATGAGATCAAATGAAGCTAAAAGCCCATACTTTCAGAGTGTTATAATGGTCTACGGTATAATGCCAATTATACCGCAGTGCATAATATAATAATTTAGCTAGTATCAACTTATAGCTACTTAAAGCAATTTCACTAAATATGAGGCAATTGATAGATATATTTCAAATTAGTCGTCATAATGAATTAACGGAGAAAATAAATGATACAGAAACGGAAATCTGTTCTTTTGGTTGATGATGAATCTGAGATTCTTGAACTGATGACTGAGGCCTTGGATGAGGCCGGAATTCGAGTCGTTACTTCGATGGATGGCCTTGATGCCGGACTCAAAGTCGCCAATGAAGATTTTGATATGGTTATCACCGATCTCCATTTACCCAAAAAAGATGGTAGCCGTCTAGTCCAGGAAATTGTCAGAGACAATCCTGAGATGCCAATTCTAGTGATTACTGGTGATCTCGATGCATACAAAACCGATATATCCATGAATAAGAATTTAAACGTTTTGGAAAAGCCGTTCGATTTGACTGTTTTTTCTGACAAAGTTCTAAAAATTCTCGATCCCAGAAAGTATGTTGAAAAAGAAGCTGCCAATGCCAAGAGATCTGTCAAGGCCGGAGATATTCTGATCAAACAAGGTGATCATGGCGAAGAAATGTATTGGGTCGTATCTGGCAGACTTGAAGCCTATAAGGACGATAACGGAAAAAATGTGTCATTAGGGGTCATCACTACAGGTGAACTTGTTGGAGAAATGAGTTTTATTGACCATAAAGAGCGCTCGGCCTATGTAAAAGCAATCGAAGATTCTGAAGTACTGGTCATCCCCTGTTCAAAATTTACCAAAGTTCTAGAGGCCCAACCGCAATGGTTCAAAAACCTGGTCAAAAACCTTTCATTAAGACTTAGAGAAACCAATAAGAAAGTGCATATTTGATTCAAAATTTTCTTGCAAGAATAACTGAGTGTCCCTGGCAATCAGGATCATTGAGTTTGAATTCAAGTATACTGATTCCAGATTTTTTGAAGATTTTTTCGTATTCAGTAATTGCCAAACTACTGTGATAGACGCTCTCCCCGTTCACTGAGCCGTAAACTTCACCGTCTTCATGACCAATTGTCAGCATAATAACGCCACCTGGTTTGAGATATTTTGAAAATTCAGGCAAAACTTTTCTTTGCTCATCTTGAGTCAGATGGAAAAAAGCATTCCAAGAAATAATTCCTTCAAAGTTTTTCATTAAATGAAGGTTGCACATATCCCCTACAATCCATTCCTGATTCGGAAAAGTTTCCTTTGCGATTTTAATCATTCCACTTGAATAATCTATTCCTGTTATTCTTTTTCCAGCTTCGATCAGAAATTTTGCTATTGGATCACCAGTGCCACAGCCAACATCGAGGATTTCAGCATTTTTAGATAAATGTGATAGAAACTTTTCCAGCCATAATTTTTCAAAAAGGTTTTTGGATCTTTGCTGATTGAATTCTCTGGCATTTTTTTCATAGACAGATTTATTGATTTTACTTTTACTCAATGACTTCACCTAAAGCATCAAGCATTTTTTTAAAGCGAGTTGTTTTAAATTTTTGTTCCATTTCATAGAGAATTTTCATTCTATTCAATGTTTCAAACTTTGATTTCAAGACGAGATGAGCACATTCTTCTGCAACAATAAAAACCAGAGTCAAAGGAGAAAGGTTGCCACTAAATGTTTCAGAAAAACCTAACCCATTAAGTACGCCATGATGCTGTCTAATGATTGTATCAGCCCCCATTGGCATGTGCGGATATTGATGAATAAACTCAGCAGATTTTTGAGCATGCTTTTGAACCAAATCCTTATCTTTTTTCGAAAGAATCGAGCTAACGAGCTCAGCATCTGATCGAATCATGGCCATGGCATCATTTTTAAGACTGATATCGTGGAAGAACGACACAAAGGAAATGGTCTTCTCTTGCTCTTCTTTTCCCCAGTCAATTTTTTTCAAAATGGCCATCGCCATATATGTAGTCACTTGAGTATGCTTGAATCCAAAGCTGACTTTATTGTTCATCAACCTTTCGATAAGCCCATTGATTCGAGGAAACTTTTCACTCTCCTTAATCATCTTGGACATGGATTTGTTACAGACCTTTTGAATATCTGGTGTGATCCCGAGAACTTCAATATTTTTGGCAACAGTTTCCTGGATCGTTTGTGAAATAGAGTCTTCATTGACATCTGGGTTTTCAGAAGTCAGCTCTTTTTCAAGGTGTTTTAAAAGATTTGAAGTCAATGCGTTTACGAATGTCAGTCGACTAGTAGACTCGACATAAAGACTCGCAACCCCTGATTTCATATATCTTTCAACAGTCTCCGTATCAAGTCCATCTCCAGAGTGAATACGCTTGATATATTGACTACTATCCCCTTTCCCAATCTTGATAAAAACATCCGCCGGACTTTCAAGCAAGGTTGTGAAGTGTTCAATAGGAATTGGATAATACTGACTTGTCGGTACCTTGATCATATCGACGGCCTTGATATCAAAAATATCAGCTGTCGTTTTGATGGCCTCTCTTAGGTCATCAGGTTCTTCAATTGAATACAATGAGAACGCTTCATTGGAGTTGGACATCATTACATACTTGTCTTCTCCAAGACTTAAAATAGGTATTTCAAGTTTTCTATCTTTAAAATATTCAATAAGAACTTTAAGTGAAGGCTCTTTTCCAATTTCGGTATAAGTAACAACCAGATCATATACAGATTCATCTTTATTCAAGATTTCTATACTATCGACAACTGTATTGGCGACATCAACATCAAAATTCAAGTAGGCCTTGAAATTCATGGCAAATGCATTTCGTGTCTCGCCTTCCGGCATGATCATCAAGACTTTACTCAAGTCACCCTCACTCGTTATGGGTTCTTTTCGGCTTATCTGCATTTACCTTTAATTACGGCTATTTGGACTCGCAATCTCAAGTATACATCATGATTATTGAGTATAAAAACCATGACCTGAATCATCCCCACTTCATCCTCATTGAATATTATGAAGTTGAAAGGAACTCATCATTAAAAGGAGTTGATTATGAAAAAGTTTATGGCAGCACTAATGGCAGTTGTGCTTCTTGGCCTAGCGGGATGCTCGGGTGTTCAGCAAGGTCCTTCAGTTAGCGAAGAGATTCGTTATGATGGTCAATGTGCTCTAGGAATGGCCAGAGGCGATTGTGATATTAAAGGTTATAGTCAATGGAAGGTAAAATACAAAGGTAAAATCTATTACTTCCAAGACGAACCAAGTAAAGATGCTTTTCTTAGCGATATTGATCGACTCATCATGAGCGCTGATAAGAGCTGGTTGAAACACGTCGAAACCCACCATTAAGCAATCAATCCAGGGCGCCCGGCCAGGGCGCCTTCTCTTGGTGGGGGGTGCCCGGCGGGGGGTGCCCGGCGGGGGGTGCCCGGCGGAGGGTGCCCGACTCAATCTATCTACTAATAGTTCATTTCTTCCCCCTGCATTATTAAGTCATCTCTTGTCATAATTAATTGAGGACAATTTATGCATAAGAAGAAATCCCCACTCACTCCAGTTGTAATTGACGGCAGCACTCAAGTAACCGCCCAAGGTTACAGTGAGGAAGAATTCGCCAAGCTCGATTATGAGTTCTTCAAAAACTTCACCTCCAAGCACACTATCAAGTCCTATCGAAATGATATCCGCCAATTTTTCAATTTTTTAAAGGAGTTCTTTGGAAGTTTTTCAAGTTTTCAGGACATCAGCCGCTTTCATGTAGTGGCCTTTAGAAATCATCTGTCAGATCTTGAGTACGCACCAAAAACCATTAATCGAAAACTCTCCTCTGTTTCTAGCTATATGGATTTTTTGGTCGAAAAAGGTTTGATGAATTTCAATACCTCTTCAAGTATCAAGCGTCCAAGACAGGAAGTCGTCACTCCAACCAATGACCTGAGTGATGAAGATGTAAGAGCGCTACTAGAGGCCCTGAACCAGGAAAGTGACTCTGCTCCCCTACATCGAGCAGTCATCTATCTTCTCTTTTCAACTGGGATAAGAAAGAGTGAACTTATCAATCTCAAACTATCTGATCTTAAAGTTCAAGGCGGTCACCACACCATCTCTATTGTCGCCAAAGGTGGCAAACGGTTGATAAAAGTTCTTCATCCAAAATGTGTCGAAGTCATCCAAAACTATCTCAATTGGATGGCAGGAAAAGGGCGTGAAGTGAACAATGAAGACTATCTTCTTCAACCAACAAAAAATCCACTGACCGGAGATAAGAATCTGGAAGGATTGAATAAGGCCCTCAGGCCAAGTTCTATTGATTATATTGTCAAGACTTGGTGTAAGCGCGCAGGAATCACAGAGAGAATCACCCCACACTCGGCGAGAGCAAGCTATATCGGTTCGGCATTAGAAGCAGGTGAAGATCTGTGGAAAGTTGCTCAAGATGTAGGTCACAGCTCAGTTCGTACAACTGAAATCTATAATAAGCGAAGACAACAACTCAAAGACAGTCCTGCTTACAATCTAGGTTACTTCGACAAAAAGAAAGCATAACTTCCCTTTACAGCAACCTCACTATAGAATTGAATAGAATATTCAATTCAGGAGGAATCATGCTTCAAGATCTTGGACTCTTATTTTTTCGTGTCAGTATTGGCTTAACAATGATGCTTGCTCATGGTTGGCCTAAACTTTCAGGATTCTCTGAAAGAGCTGCTAATTTTCCCGGACTCTTCGGACTCAGTTCTGAAGTGAACTTGACGTTGACCGTGTTTTCAGAATTCTTCTGTAGTATTGCCCTTATTTTTGGAATATTGACGAGATGGGTTTCGATCCCTCTTTTAATCACCATGCTGGTTGCAGCATTCATGGTTCACGGTGCAGATCCTTTCAAGAAGAAAGAATTGGCCTTGATGTTTGCATTTGCTTACACAACCTTGGCAATGACAGGTGGTGGAAAATTTTCAATCGACTCTTTGATTTTCAAAAAAGATTGATTATTGAATAAGGACGGGTCGATCGATCTGGGAGAGAACATCATCCAAGGCCTGTCCTTCCAAACGAATATTTGAAATTTCAGACTGATTAATCAGTTCAAGTTCACCCAGAAGGTTGCCCTCAATTTCATTTGTTTTTTCTAAGTTAGGATCACTCATGCGGGGAGCATACTCAATTGATGTGATTTCCACAAGTTGACCTGTAAAAATGCCTCATTTTTTTGCCTGAATTTCGCTCAATTTTTGACCACTGGATGCCAGTAACACCCCGTAATTATTGGACTATAGGGAGAGTTGGAAGAAAGCCTAAATATCAGAGCGTTATTGTCCGATAATAGAAGTATGAAAGCTTATCTTCTGTTGATTTTCATTTATTCCTTTAACGTTCATGCCAACGACTCCACAGCTATTGCTGGGGATGGAATTGGAGACACTCAGCCAGAAGAGAGCCGAGCCTATGGGCAGGCGGTTGAAGGTGAAGGTGAAACTGGCGGTATACTTGATAAGCTTCGTGATACTGAGCCTGTTAAAGGTGCTTATGCAAATTGCAAAGACATGTCAGAAAATCGTCCACAGGAATTTGCCAAACTTTTTGATACAAGTGCTAACCCGAATGCTGAAACAAAATCAGGTAACGGAATGGGTGAATGTATCTGGAGTTCTTTGGATGATAGTCAAAAAGAACAAGTTCAACAATTGGTAGAATACGCCCAAGAGGCACAAGACGGAAGAGCACCAGCTGCAGAAGACGAGAAAAAGCAATTTGATTCAGTCAACCTCGTCAATACCAAGAGAGTTGAACTTGACCCAGTAGATGAAAAAGTTAAAGAATTCTTCGCCAAAAAAATAGTTGATGGACTCTATGGAACTGACAATAGTAAAAAAACTGTTGTTGACCATGAAAACTTCTACCAACTCTACAAATCAAGAATTTCAAAAAACATACTTGAAGCAATTTCTTCATTTTGTGTTGAAGCGATTCCTGTTGTAGGTCAAGGGGTCATCAAAGGCTCACCGAATGCTCAACCTGCCTATCAAGTCAGAGGTTTTATTATTCCTCAGTCATCAAATTCTGCAGATAACATCAAGCTTAGAAAGCTTGCAAGAAAGTTCAATATCGACAATATGAAAGAACCGAGTACAGGCAGCGATGGAAAGCCAACCAACTTGGCCCAATCTATCTGGACATCATGTATGACCAATATAGACAAAGTCTGTACTGAAAGAGGAAGTGGTTGTAAGCAAAATATTGGTGCTGGACAAGAGTGTACAGATCCAGCGATTGCTGACTTGAACCGATCATTTTATACGTCCAGTAGAAAAGTTGTAGGATCAACTCGTTTTGATACTGCAAGTCCTGCTAATAATGTAACAGTAATGACCCTTATCAATGAACTCCACAGAAAAAGTGGTGCCACAGGACCTGTACCTACATTCGATCCAGGTGCTTCTTTCACAGAGACGACAGGTAAGGCCTGTCAGGTGAGTCAGTACCTCAAGAGTGCCAGACAAAGCTTAAAGGCACTTGAGAAAGTTGATGAAAAGCTTGCGGTAAACAGAGGAAAGCAATCTGATCGAATTCAGATGGATGTTTGTACAAGTGTTGAGAATGGAAAATGCAAAGATAAAGGAACTCTCGAAGATTATAATTCAGGTGATGAGAAGCGTGGTATTGATGCTATTACCACTCTCACTTCAAAAGAAGCTGTAGAAGAGTCAGGCATGAAAGATGCCAGTAAAGAACTTTCAGAAGAGTTCAAGAAGTGTAAAGATGATCAAGATGAAGAAACGTGTAAGAAGTTTCTCGCTACAAATAGAAAAGAACAAGAAGACATGCTGGCAGAATACTCCATTAGGTCACGTGCCATGCTTGGAAAAATTGAAAAGCTTTCCAAAAGCAAGGACAAAGAAGGTCTTAAGCAGTACTTGAAGGAAGAAGGTTACACGGAAGATCAAATCACTGAAATGACCAAGGATGATACCAAAGTTCAAAAACTCTGGGCCACGATTGAAGAGAAATATAAAAATGCCAGAAAGAATCTCATTGATTCTATGAAGAAACGACTCGACAGTACGACCACCAATCAAGATGGGCAAGTTGTTTTCACAGCAGGGAACAATCAGCAGGATGACACAGCTGCTATCGATACTATTGCAGCAGAACTCACAGACAAGACTGACCGCTATGCTGACTTGGTGCATTTTAACAATATCGTCTCCGGTTACCTCGAAGTTGGAGAAGGCGATAATGCTAAAAGAAACACCGCTTCAATGTTTGCTGAACTTGAAGGTGCCAGTGAGAACTTCAAGGACGACACCGACAGGGTCCGTGAAGCTGCTTCACAGGCAGGTATTTCAGACACACGAGAGGATGAGAACACCGATCCGGCCTCCCTTGGTATCAGTGAGATCAACGAGCACATTCTCGATCACGAAACCGAATAATCAACCGACGATTACACTCCCCTACTTTTCTTGACCAGTATTACTGGGCAATCTAGAATATTCTTTTACGAATAATCCGGAGGAATGTGTGAATTATTTTGATGACGAAAATGAATGGAAATGGCTTTTTGACAATGGAATCGATTGGGACTCTTTGGTCAAACTCTATTACCCAGAATTTCCAACTCCGGATGGAATGAATAATGCAGAAGAAGTTAAAGGGTTCCTCAAAGAGATCCTGACAGCTACCGGTGAATGGACAGGAACAAGCATCACAGAGAGAGCAGAAGAGCTTGATCGAGTCGGAGCAGGAACCATTGAAGATGGAAATACTTATCCAAGTGCTCCCCTACAAGCAAGTTACGACGAGGCCAAAGAGCTGGCCATGATCGGACTTTGCCAGGACCCAGAGTTTGGGGGAATGAATGCCCCTCAAACCATGGGGATGTTCCTCTTGGCCCAACTTTCAAGAGCATGTCTCTCCACCAGTACACAGATGGCATTCTTCTCATCAATTGCCGATATGGTTCATCGTTTCTGTGACCATGAAACGGCAGAAAGAATCATCCCTCAAATCATTGCTGGAGACCTTTCCGGTTCCATGTGCTTGACAGAGCCAGGTTGTGGTTCAGATCTTGGTGCCATCCAGACAAAGGCCAAACCAATCGGAGAAAAAGGTGAAGGTAAAAAATATCTTCTTAACGGATCCAAGATGTTCATCACCAATGGTGGTGGCGGACTAGGTTTCGTTCTGGCCAAATGTGAAGGTCAGCCAGATAACCTCGAAGGACTTGGACTTTTCTTTGTCGAGCAAAAACTGGAAGGAAAGGAAGGACTCAACTTCAGAGTTGAAAAGAACGAAGAAAAAATGGGTCTTCACGGATCATTCACAACTTTGGTTGTCTACGAAAACACTGAAGGTGTTCTTGTTGGAAAAGAAGGTGAAGGTTTCAAACTCATGCTTCACCTCATGAATGAAGCTCGTATTGCTGTCGGCTTCCAAGCTCTAGGTGTAATGGAGGCCTCTCTTGGATACGCCAGAAAATATGCTGAAGAAAGAATTCAGTTTGGTAAACCGATTGCCCAGCTTCCACTCCTGGCCAGAAACATGGAAGATTACGAAGTTGAAAGAGACGCCATTCGTGCCCTTTTAGTGGACACCGCTTCTCACTATGACATCTTTCAGAAACTAGATATGAAAATGAGAAAAACAGGAGATCTCACAGCTGAAGAAAAATGCATGTATGACGATGCAGTTCTTTGGACCAGAAAGAGAACTCCACTTGTGAAGTACTATGCCTGTGAGGCTGCTACCAACCTTTCTCAAAGAGGTATTCAGATTCTCGGAGGATACGGTTTCATTAGCGAATATCCACAAGAGAGATATCACAGAGATTCATTCGGGCCACTACTCTATGAGGGGACAAGTCAGATTCAGGCGCTGATGGCACTCAAAGATGTCATCAAATATGCCATCAAGGATCCATCCAAATTTTTCACAAATATCATCGACAAACATCCTGCCTCAGAATTTCTTGGTAAAGGTAATGAGTGGTCGAGACAATACAAATCAACCCATTACAGATTCAAAAAGAAAATGATGGGTCTATTAATTGGAACTTTGAATCCTGGTGCTTCAAAAATTCTTGATTTTAAAGCTTGGGCCGATCCTGAGAACGTCAACGATCTGATGATCCATGCAGAAACCTTGACTCAAGCTTTGAGTTATATGGAAACTCTAAGAGTTCTTTGTGATCATGCAAATAAAGACTCTTCAAGATCAGAACTCTTTCATAAATACTTGAAGGTCGTTCAACCTAGACTTGAGGGGATCTACACCGACTGGGCCATCAGGAATTGATGGCCCGCTGGGCTTTATTTTTTCTCTTATTTTGCCAAGTAGCACTTGCCGGCAGGAGTGAAGTTGATCGCTTCACTCTTCTTCACGACCGTTATATTATCGACCGCTACATTCGAAGTCAGACAGAAACTCACATTTTTTATATCGATGCTGCTATTTCAAGTGGTGTAAAAAAGATTATCGGTGACATCAAGGACTCGGCCGAAACAGAAACTGATGCCACCCAAAGACAAGTCAAAACCCTTCAAGTTCTCACAAGAAACCTCAATACTGAAAAGTACATTGATCTTGATCTCCGTGCAGGAATCCCTCTGCCCATCTTCAGGATCAAAAATTTCGACTTCAAACTAAGTCCATTCGTTGCAGTAAATATTGGAGCTTCTTTTTCTTTCAATAATCAAAATACGAATTCGACGGCCAGGGCCCAGACTTATGTGCGAAAGGAATACAAGATGGGCGTCTTGTCGAAACTTAAAAAGAGAAAAGATGAAACCATTATCATAAATTTTTATCAACTCACTCGAGCTGATATTAACGCTGAGTTGGATCAAAGTGAAATCGTCACACAAGGGAAATTAATCGACACTGGATCTATTGATCAGGACAATGTCTCTTATGCCGGTGATATTGGATATGAGCGGGACTTCTACGACTACCTCTATCGAATAGAGGTAAGAGAAATCAAATTCATGGAAGCATCTAGCAGTCAGCGTGAAACATTTTATACCGATCTCCCCATGATTCATCTTCATTATAGACATAAGAATAAACAGTTTGGACTCGTCAGTCTTGATCCATTTTATGGATTTCATTTTAGAGACGGGCAAAGTCTGGCACAGGGCCTGTATATAGGAACCTTGGCCCACTTAGCGCAACTTCCGTTCTCACTTTATACAAAGCTTTCAAACCAGTTTTTGACTGTTAATCCACTCTTTCGGGCCCGATTTTTCCAATTCAACTATTCTTTGAAACTCCCCTACAGGAACCCACAAGATGATTTCTGGACGGCAAGCATCCATTCCTTGAATCTGGCCATCCCTCTTCCTTGACTCTCCAATTGAAGCATGGATATGATTTGGTTCTAAACGTACACGGGGCAAAATAATGAAACTATTAATCGCGATAGCAACGCTATCATTCTTAACACTTTCCCATGCCTATGAGCCAGAGGCCGCTGTTGGACGAATCGGCTTCTCCGGATGCCACGCTTCTTTCAAAACTTCACTCAAAGTTCTACACAGAGACTTGGCAGAAAGGGTTTATGATCTCACAAATCCAAAAGAGGGAATCAAAAAGTATTCACTTAATTGGGTATTGAATAATTATATCCGTCCAGATGGAAGAAGAAGCAGTACACGATTTCAATATAAACATCATGCTGCGACTTATGTAAAATTTCACGATCTTCTTTCAACTGGTCTTCATAATATGGCCACTAAAATTCGTGGTGGATATAGCTATTACTGTAGAACTGAAAGAGATAAAAGGTGTGCTGGCGGCGGTGGAACAATTGCTTATGTTCTCAACCTAGGTCCTTACACATTTAATAGAATCTACCTTTGTCCTGAGTTTTGGAAGGGCGACAGAAATGAGCAACTTAGCACACTCTTTCATGAACTGAGTCACCTTGCCGCTGACACCAATCATTACTTTGGCACAATCTTCACTGACGAAGGAATGATTGAGCAAACCAACGATGCTTATTTCTATGAAAGAATGATGAATAATGAATTGAGCTGGGTCTTAGAAAGAAACAGTTGGGCATTTCTATGGATGAAACCGAGAGAGATTCCTCTCAGTCCATTATCAACTCCTGAACGAGGTCATTGGTGCCGCCACCCTGCCCACATGGGAATGAGCGCGAAGCTTTAATCGCCAGGCCGGTATTTTCTGTTTTATGAGGAGTGGATTCCAACTGATAAGAGTCTATGTAGCTTACTGAGTAATAGACCCCACCAAAGTTGTCCACTCCCTTTACTCCATAGATAACTTTCACAATGTCCAACTCTCCGTTATTTTCAAACTCAAACTGAAATTTTTGAGTTTCGTTTTTAAGATATGTGTTTGAAACTTCTTTGCCTCTGAAAAGAGCATTACACAAATAGGACATGGCACCATGTCTATCTGTCATGACTTTACTCAAGTAAACTTGCTTCTCATCCCCTCTAAATTCGAGATAACGATCTTGCGGATCCTCGTATAGCTTAACCTTGGCCATATGAGACATTTCACTTCCACTACAAGTTTTCTCATGAACTTGAAACTCAAATTCCTTTCCAATCATGAATGAGCGTAGATAATTTCTTTTTGATTTGAAAGCGTAACAAATTCGAAGAGCGATGTTCGCTTCTTCAGTTCCAAGATTTCTTTCTGGACCAAGCGATTCAGTGAGTATGATATCTTCAATACTCGCAGGTTTTCTCGTTTTCATTTCGCATGAAAGAAACAGAATCAATGGGAGAAAAAATAATATTTTCTTTAATTCCATACTCTTTACCTATCGACAATTTTGGCGACGAACCTGAACAAATTTGATAAATTGCGCCCATGTCCGACAATACCGATCAAGATAAAAAAGTTTTCAGTGGCGAACTGGGTGAATACCAAATTATTGAAACTGAAGACGGTAGCAAAACTTTGCACTCAGAGGCCTTCAATGAGGCCTGTCACTCACTTTCTGGCGCTGTAGAAGAAACCCTCTACAACTATGTAAAAGGCTGTAAAATTGCGGAAAAACTAAGTGTTGGAAATCTTCTTTGCTTTGAAGTCGGGTTCGGACTCGGAACGGGATACAAGACAACAGTAGAGTATCTTTCTCAGTTAAATCTAGATAACAAACTCACATTTGTATCAACAGAACTCGACCCAAAATTGGTTGAGTTTGCAAAAAACGAAAATCCTATTTCCGTGGATATTCCTTATCCCGACTTCAACAGTCTGAAATATAGAGAAACTCCTCTTGCCCATTTTTATGGAGAACTGAATGGAAACAAGCTGATTGTTTTGATTGGCGATGCCAGGGAGACAGTCAAAAAGGCATCTACAGAAGGGCTTCTTTCAGAGATTGGAGCGATTTACCAAGATCCTTTTTCACCCAAAAAAAATCCTACTTTATGGACTGTTGAATGGTTTGAAGACCTGGCAAAACTATCGAGTAAAGAGGTTATTCTTTCAACTTATTCTTCGTCTAATAGCATCAGAAAATCCATGATAAAAGCTGGCTTTAGAGTTCATAATAGAAAGGGCTTTGGAACCAAGCGCACAGCAACGATTGCAATGCTTCAGGGAAAGAGTGACAGCGAAGTACTTCTCCAGCTTGGTCGCTCGCCGGTCAAGGAATTGGAAGATTCTGATCTCTAGTAAGACTCTTTCACTTCCCCTCCTCCTGGCCTATAATCTTGTTTATGAGTCAAGTTATCCTGATTGAACCAAACGAGAATCTCAATGAGATTCTAACCCTTAACCTCCAGACCTATACTGGTTCTGAAGTTATTCCTCGAGAAACTGCTGCTGATGCCGTGAATCTCATGAGTATACTTCCCGGTGTTTCTCTGGTGATTTGTCGCAATCAAATTGAAGATGAAAATTCTGCTGCAATTCTCTACGATTACATCAAACAAAATGATGAAGAAATTGGGTTGATCATTCTTGGTCCGGCAGATGAAAAAATAAAAGAAATTGGGATCGTTCAGGAAAACCCCAACAATTTTGAAGAGACCATCAAGTCAGCATCAAAAATTCTGGGAGTGACAGAAGAGTCTCTACAAAAAAAGATTCTCCCCGACTACATTCCTATTCCTGTGACTTATTTTTATCCTCTTCAGACAACTCCATGTGATGTCTTTATTAGAATAAAAAAAGGTCCTGACGAGTATCAGTTTGTTAAAAGAATTCACGGTGGAGATACATTCAGTAAGGCCATGATTCTGAAGTATACAGAACAAGGTCTGAAAATGTTCTACATCCCAAAAGAGATGCAAACCAACTTCACAAATTCAGTCTCAGATCAATTGGTTGCAAGGCTCGAAAAAGGTTTCGATGATATTGATCAAGAAATCAGCTATATGGGCCAGAGTGTTGAGATCGCTTTAAATGAAATCAAAAATATGGGATTCACTTCAGCTACGATTCAATTAACAGAAGCGATCATCGACAATATTATCAAAACAAATAAGAAATCCCCCGAAATGTCAGGGATGCTTCGTAAGATCGTTAACTCCAAAACCAGTTACCTTTACCGGCACTGCCATATGTCCAGTATTGTCGCTAATGAAATGCTGAAGGCCATGTCCATAAACGATGAAAAGCTTTTTCAGTCGATGGCCTATGCCGCCCTACTAAAAGACATCTCCCTCGTCGATAACGAAGAGTTGGCCAAAATTACTACTTTTGACGAGCTAGAAAGTGCTGGCTTGAGTGAAGAAGACTGGGACCTGGTTTTCAATCATGCCCTCGAGGCCTCAATCATGGTCAGAAAACAAAGTGAAGTACCTCTAGGTGTTGATGACATCATCAAAACCCACCATGGCTCTCAAAATGGGAAAGGTTTCAGCACAGTTAACGTCAACAAGTTCACCGTTCAACAGCAGGTTTTTGTCATCAGCTGTGAATTTGTCAGAGAACTATTGAGATACAAGGAAGAAGGTGGTGAACCTTCGCCAATTGTCGGTGAGCTTTACAAAAAATATCCAGAGCCAAATACTGCCAAAGTAATCAAGGCATTGGAAAATGTTCTCAGGAAATCTAAAAATGCCAAATCAAAGTCATGATATAACAAAGCTCTTTGGTATTCAGTACCCCATCATACAAGGTGGAATGGTCTGGGTTTCAGGAGGGAAACTAGCCGGAGCAGTCTCGAAGGCCGGTGGTCTTGGACTGGTTGGCGCAGGCTCAATGAAACCAGACCTTTTGGCAGAACATATCAAAAAGGCACAAGGTATCACTGATCGACCTCTTGGAGTTAACGTACCTTTGCTTTACAAATATAGTGAAGATCAAATCAATACGGCCTTGGCCCTTGGTATAAAAATATTTTTTACTTCAGCTGGATCTCCAAAAAAATACACATCTTTTCTTAAAGACAAAGGATGCAAAGTTGTTCATGTCACATCATCTCCAGAGCTCGCACTCAAGTGTGAAGCTGCAGGTGTTGATGCCGTTGTTGCCGAAGGATTTGAAGCCGGAGGACATAATGGACGAGATGAAATAACGACAATGACTTTGATCCCCCAAGTCGTTGATGCCCTTAAAATACCAGTAATTGCTGCTGGCGGAATTGGCGATGGTAGGGCCATAGCTGCGGCAATGGCGCTTGGGGCCTCAGGTGTTCAACTTGGCAGTCGTTTCGCCGCCACTCAAGAATCATCTGCACACGACAATTTCAAACAGGCCATTGTTCAAGCACAATCTGGTTCGACAATGCTTTCCATGAAGAAATTAGTTCCCGTAAGACTTATGAAAAATAAATTTTGGAAAGAGATCACTGATATGGAAGATGCTTGCCTCGAACCGGAGAAAATTCAAGAACATCTTGGGAAAGGCAGGGCCAAGGCCGGTATGCTCGAAGGTGATATGGATAATGGCGAGCTCGAAATCGGACAAATTTCCGGTCTCATCAATAATATACCTACTGTTGAAGAATGCATGAAAGACCTGGTTGAAGGTTACAACCAGGTCGTTAAGAATTTAAGCGGGAAGTTGTTTTAGTTTTTCAATTCTCTTGTCGAGAGTTGGATGAGTAGAGAACATTTCAGACCAGCTTACGCGACTTGAAATTTGCATGGCCCTGACGCCACTATCTCTTTGAATCCCATCATCGAACTTATCCAAATTGTCGTAGTTTCTCTTGAGAGCTTCAAGTGCTGCAATCATCTTATGCTTGCCGGCTAAATAGGCACCTCCATCGTCGGCACGATATTCTCTGTATCTGGAGAAACCAAAGACAATTGGAGCTGCCAACAATGAGAAGACAAAATAGAGAAGATTATAAATGATCATATAAGCAAAAAATCCAAGTCCCCTACCATTATCGTCATCGCTTCTCATCAGGTTATCAATTGCCATGGTGGCAACTCTGGCAAAGAACATCACAAAAGCGTTCACAACACCCTGAACGAGAGCAAGCGTTACCATATCACCATTGGCAATATGGGCGACTTCGTGTCCAAGGACGCCCTCTGCTTCGTCTGAGTTCATTCTTTCCAAAAGACCTGTTGAAACTGCAACCATGGATGAGTTTTTAGTTGCTCCTGTTGCAAATGCATTGATCTCTGGAGAGTGGTAAATACCTACCTCAGGCATTTTTTCAATTCCTGCTCTTTGAGCAAATTCATGAACCTTACGAACAATTTCACCATAAGGTCCGGTAGTTGAGACGATCTCAACTCCGTAAGCTCTTTTAGCAAGCCATTTCGAAAGCCAGAGAGAGACGAAAGAACCGGCCATACCCCAGACAAGACAGATCACCATCAGCGTTGCATAATTCACACCATTGGCAGTCATTGTTGGTCCAAGCCCAAAGAATCCCACAACAAGTGAGATCACAATATTGGCGACAACCATCACCAAAATGTTCACTAATATAAAAAGTCCAATTCGCTTAATCATCAAATATCTCCATTAAATAAAGGCCATAAAGGCATATATACCTATTTTGGTATCCTGCCCATTTTTGTCAATGGAAACAGGTCGAATTGACATAAAATTGACCTTTCGACTTCGGTTAGACTGAAATTATTCTCAATTTTTTCACTAGCTTACCGATGAGCACAGCATACTTATCAATTCCGGCGCAATATGTTTGAAGAAAATCAATTAAGTAAAAAAGAACTTATCTGGATCGGCGTCCTTTTCTGGGCCGTGGCCTTCACTGCGCTTGAAGCTCCCTTTAGCTTCGTCTTCAAAACAAGCATTCAAACTTGGCAACTCTGGTCAGACGGAATCCTCTCCGCCATTTTCTTTGCCGATCTGATCTATCGCTTAAAAGAGGTGAAAATTGAATGGAAACATGCAGGAAAATCCATAAGCGCCAAAGCTTCAATCCTTGGTTTGTTGCTGGTGGATTTCATCGCTTGTATCCCCTTTGACATCATCTCCTCTGCTTTTGATCTACAACAAGGATTCAAAATCATCACCCTCTTGAGGCTTTTCAGACTCGTTCGAATCATCAAAGTCTGGAAAATTGTGAGTGCAATAGCTCTTGTTCCAAGACATATTAAAATCCAGATGTATGTCATCTCCACAATTGTTGTCATTCACTGGATTGCGTGTGGCTGGGTACTACTTCATCCACACTCCGAAGGGTCGAGAATGGATTATTATGTGACATGCCTTTATTGGGCGGTCACAACATTGACTACCATTGGTTATGGAGACATCACTCCGACAACTCCGATTGCAAGAATCTTCACCATGTTCATCATGATTTCAGGAGTCGGTGTTTACGGTATTGTCATTGGTAACGTTGCCAACATGCTACAGGCCGCAAATAGATACAAAGAGAAAAACCGAGAGAAACTTCAGGATCTTGCCACCTTTCTCAAGCACTATAATATCCCACCAAGAATTCAATCAGCATGTTTCCAATACTACAATCACATGTTTGAAAAAAGACTCTCAGACAATGATTCAAAGATTATTTCAGACCTCCCACCTGCTCTTCAAAACGAGCTACAGGTCTATATGAACATGAAATTGATATCCAATGTTCCAATCTTCAAAGGTTGTTCAATTGCATGTCTCAAAGAAGTATCAGCGGCGTTGGAACAAAAATACTACGCTCCTGGGCACACCGTAATCAATATTGGGGAAATCGGCGATGAGATGTACATCATCGGTCACGGAAAAGTTGATGTGATACTGAAAGATGGTGACACTGTCGCGACTTTACACGAAGGGCAATGTTTTGGTGAACAAGCTCTGTTGCAACACACAACAAGAAATGCCAATGTTCGGGCCCAAACTTATTGCGACCTCTACAAACTCAACAAAGAAGACTTTCTCAAAATCATTGAGAAACACCCTGAACTCCACGACAACCTGACAAATATACTCAACAAAAGAGAGTCAGACCGGCGTAAACGCGAAGATGTAGCGTCCACCGGAAAATAGACACTGAGTCTTTCAATCCCCCCTTAAAATCGGTAAACTTGAGCTCCCTTACACCATCAATAAGGAGCTTTTTGATGCTTTTAGACAAAAATGTAGCCGGGAGAGTCATCGACCACGCCTTATCGCTGGGTGCTGATTTCGCCGAGCTCTTCGTAGAAAAAAACAATAACGCCAGGATATCTGTGCTTTCAAGTAAAGTGCATGAAATCGCCGGCGGTGTCGATTTTGGAATCGGAATCAGAATGATCTACGGAACCAAGGTCCTCTATGGATATACCAATTCAACTAATGAAGATGAGTTGAAAAAAATCACCACATTGATTGCGGCAAATGACAAAAAAGCATCAGAAGGAGCAAGAGCTTCTTTTGTTGATCACATGGTGAGAAACATACACCCTGCTAGTCTAGGTCTAGATAGCACCTACGCGATGGATGAAAAGATCAAATTTCTCTTTGAGATTGATAAGGCAGCCAGAGGTGTCAGTGAAAAAGTTGATCAGGTCAATGCCCTTTCTCTTCAAAGACTTCAATCTGTAGAAATCTTCAATAGTGAAGGGCTTCATACAGCTGATGATAGACATTATGCGCGTTTGGTTGCTCAAGTATTTGCTAAAGATGGAAGCGAGCAAAGTACAGGTTATGAAGGGCCAGGAGCATTGCAAGGATGGGAATTCATTAACACCATTAATCCGCAACAGTTTGGTGAACAAGTCGCTAATCAAGCACTAATCAAACTGACGGCGGTTGAATGTCCAGCAGGAAAAATGCCGGTCATTATCGATAATGGATTTGGTGGCGTGATTTTCCACGAGGCCTGTGGCCACTTGCTTGAAACAACATCAGTCTCCAAGAAGGCCTCTGTCTTTTGGGACAAGATGGATCAGATGATTGCCAATGAATGTGTTTCTGCAGTTGATGATGGAACGATTGAAGGCCAATGGGGTTCTATTAATATCGACGATGAAGGAATGCCTACTCAAAAGACACAACTTATTAAAAACGGTAAATTGACAAGTTTCTTGGTAGATAAAGTCGGTGCCATGAAAACAGGCTTTGACAGAACCGGTAGTGGTCGCCGTCAAAGTTACAAGTTCGCACCAGCTTCCAGAATGAGAAACACATTTATTGAACCAGGTGAATCCACATTAGAAGAAATGATTGCTTCTGTTCCTAATGGAATTTACTGTAAAAAAATGGGTGGTGGTTCTGTTCAACCAGGAACTGGAGAATTCAACTTTGCTGCTCAAGAAAGTTACTTGATCAAAGATGGGAAGATCGACAAGCCACTTAAGAGTGCTACACTTATTGGAACCGGACCAGATGTTCTTCAACAGATATCGATGGTTGGAAACAACTTTGAACTTGCCGCGGGTATGTGTGGCTCAGTATCAGGAGCTATCCCAACAACAGTTGGACAAGCGGCGATCAAAGTCGACGAAATTCTAGTTGGAGGACAAGGAAAATGAACAATTTAAAATCAACAATTGATAAAGTAATGGATATGGCCAAGGCCAAAGGTGCCGAAGCAGATTGCATTCTCGACAAGTCAGATCTTCTTTCACTAAAAGCAGAAGATGGAGAACTTTCTGAATACAAAGTATCTGGATCCCAGGTTCTCGGTATCAGAGTCATCAAAGATGGGAAAGTCGGGACAAGTTATAGTGAAGCACTTGATGACGAAAGTCTCTCCTTCATGGTTGATCAAGCTTTGGAAAATGCAAAATTTAGTAAAGATGATCCCAATCAAAAAATCGCTGTTTCAAGAACAGAGGAGTTCGATGGAACAAATGACAAGGTCTACAAAGCGGACACAACTCCACTCGATAAAAAGACCCAATTTGCCCTCGATCTTGAAAGTAAAATCAAGGCCAAAGACAACACTGTCAAAAGTGCTCCTTATAACAATCTTTCAGAAGTTGAACATGTAAGAATGTATGTCAACTCCAACGGAACGGTTTGTACACAAAAAGAAAGAACCTTCTCTTGTTATACATCAGCACTTATTGAAAAAGATGGGAAGCAGAGCATGCATTACCACAGTTCTGTTGCCAGAACATTTGATGAACTGGACTTCAACAATGTGATCGAAGAGTCATATAAACATGCTAATGGACTGCTTGAAGGAACACCTCTTAAAACGGGTGAATACAGAATTATATTCACAACTGACATACTCAACAGCTTCATAGGTAACTTCGCTGGGCTATTTTCAGGTAAAGGAGCCATGAACGGAACTAATCCATGGAAAGATAAAGTAGGCCAAAAAGTTGCTATTGATGGTCTCAATGTCTCAGACAATCCAACTTTTGATGGTGCTTTTACATATTGTCCATTTGACGATGAAGGAAGCCTTACCAAAGAAACAACATTGGTAGAGAATGGCGTTCTCAAAACTTTTTATCACAACACGGCCACAGCTGATTTCTTCGGTGTCGAGAACACCTGTCACGCCTCCAGGTCACCTAAGGGAACTCTTGGAGTAAGCGGAACAAACATGTTCATCAATGCAGGAACAGATAGCGAGAATTCTCTTAAGGATGATGAGTATTTTGAAATCGTGGCAATCCAAGGTCTGGGCTCAGGATCAGATATGGTTAGTGGAGACTTTTCATTTGGTGCCAGTGGCTACTTGAAGAAGGGAGACCAAATCATCCAGCCAGTAAAAGGCGTGACTGTTTCAGGGAATTACTTCAAAGTTCTTAATCAGATTTCAGGAATGGGTGACACCGTTCATGCAGACAGTAACAAAACGTTTTTTGCCCCACTTATGGTTTTCGGTGGCATGACTGTCGGCGGTCAATAAAGTCAAAAAAAACCCCCGAACTCGTCGGGGGTTTCTCAATTAAGCTTTCTTTTTTGCTTCTTCGATCATGGCGTTTCTGTCGCCTTCGTTGTGCCATCTCTTCTGGGCCTCTTCAGAGAGTTTATGGATAGGATCGAAATAGAGGAACATTTCATCTTTCTTCACGTATGGAGCTTTCCAAACAGAAATTCCATTCTCTTCGTCGTAATATTCATATGAGGCCACATGGCGTTTACCACCTCCTCCAGGAAGGTCGCACACAAATGTTGGAGTATTGAATCCTGCCGTTGTTCCACGAACGGCCTTTTCAAGTTCCTCACCTTCTTTCAAAGTTGTTCTAAGATGCTCACACCCAGGAACCATATCGTGCATATAAACGTAATAAGGTTGAATATTCATAAATCCAACTTGTCTTGTAAGAAGGACCATTTCATCTACATGGTTATTTACACCTTCTTGAAGCACGGCTTGGTTACGAACAGTAATCCCTAGTCCAAAAAGTCTATCCATCGCCATCTGTGACCACTTCGTAATTTCTCTTGGGGAACTAAAGTGAGTATGAATCACAACCTGTTTTCCGAAAGCACGACCTAAATCATGAACCTCTTTAACTGCATTTACCCAATCATCATCAGTAAGAATTTTTTGTGGGAAAATCGCAATCCCTTTGGTGGCGAGTCTGATTCTTCTAATATGAGGAATCTTAAGTAGGTTCTCTCCAATATACTTTATCTGAGCTGGAGTCAGCATATAAGCATCCCCACCAGAAATCACAACGTCTTCGACGAGTGGTGACCTGGTAAGATAAGCGAAAACATCATCCCATCTTTTTTGATTAGCTCCATAAGTTTCTTTTTCAACAGATTCAGTAGAACCACCAATGATTCTTGAACGTGTGCAGTAACTACAGTACACAGGACAGATTGTTGTCGGAAGAAAGAGAACTTTATCTGGATATCTGTGAGTCAACATTGGAACTGGAGAATCAGTGTCTTCTCCCAATGAGTCGGCCATGTGCATTGGATGATCTGGTAGGAACTGACTTCCGACAGGAAGGAATTGCTTTCTGAGTGGATCATTCAAAGGATCGTCCCAATTGATGAGTGAGAAAACATATGGGGTGATTCTAATATTCATTGGAGTTCTTTTTTGACCTTCCAATAAATCTGCCATGAACTCTTTTGAAACTCTTGAGCCTAGAACTTTTTCAACTTGTTCAACTTTTCTAATGGAGTTTTTTGTTTGCCAACGGTGATCTGCAAACTCACCTCTTGTAACTGATGACCAGCCTGGAACCTTTGTCCAGAAATCATCATTTCTAAAATTTCTGTGCTCCAGTTCAGGAATCTTTTTATGATCTTTTTCCGCGTAAACAGTGGCCATGAATTCACCTCAAAAACATTAATTTTGTATTCTTCTTAGTATACTTCAAATTTGATTTCTTGAGGTTCTACGGGCACGAATCACCTAAGTCAAGAAAGTGGTAACCTTTATCATATTAGACACTTAGCGACATTGAAAGAAGGCAGATTGACTCAGATTTCTTTGATAATTGTACGATCCCACTCGGGATCTTTTAAAGCTGGTTTATTGGTTTTATCAAGACTCGTTGTCCCTATTCCAACCATGGCCTGTACTATCAGACCTGTAAGAATAATCATCATCACTCTGGTTCCGAGGGGAAGAAGTTTAAAGCGATAGTAAAAACTCTTCATGTTGAAGAGAAGGCCTCGACCTTTGTACCATTGAAAGAGGTCACTCCAAGGATTTTTAAACTGAACGTTGAATGAGGTTGTACATTTCGGACAGGTTATCATCAATGTCTTCCCCATTCTGATGGGGACACGAAGCCTTTTTTGACAACTTGGACAAGCAAAAACCTTTTTGGTGAATTTATCTGTAAAACCCATGGTGGATTTGTAACAAATGGGGTGATTTCAGGCAATGTCAAAGACCTTGACAGTGCCATATTTCTTACGGTCCAATCTAGCCTAAGTCGCTGTTTTTACATGTGTTATTTGGCACTTTCTTTGCTCTAAACAAGATATGAGAAATAGCATTGGTCCCATACTCCTATTGAGCTTGTTGTTAACCGTATTATCCTGTGCCAAATCCGGCCAAAACTCAGGCCTTATGGTCTTTGATGGAAAATGGGGACATTTACCAAGTCTTAAGCAAACTAACCCTTCTTCAATTTTTCTTATTCACCAAAACAAAGATGATAATTACGATATCTGTATTCCTGAATATATGATCTCAAAATATCCCGGAATCAAAATAGAACTAGAAGCTGGAATCAACCTTTGGGCCCACTATCTAGGCAGAAACATCAGTGTTGAATTCAATATCCAACCACTACCGGAAATAACAGATACCAACCTGCAAAGTATCCAACAAATTGAACAGTATTATTCTCAGTGTGGAACAACTACCGACCTTGTTGTAGGAGAAGCATTTTCTGATGGGTCCACTTTGGGATTTACACAACAGACTTACAGTTACTACATCAGCAGCTTGAATGGAAAACATGATGTAGCCTCTTTTAAACGAGGGCTATTCTTGAGGAAAAGCAAAACTGGTGATCCGAAAAGTTATAAATGGATCAGTTTCGAAGAAAAAACAGGCAAGAAATATACCACAGAAGAACTTCTTAAACTCATGGTCGAAAGGAAAACTTTAAGTTTCAAAAAAGATGATGACACTTATACAACTCTCCCAATCATCATACATGAACTCGGACATGTATGGGGCCTATGTGATCAATATGTGATTGGAGAAGATGGAACAAATTGTGATAGTGAATTTGCTTCAATCAATGAAGAAGGTCATGTGATACTCGATTTCGATGCTCAAATGAGTAGTGCAGGCTGGAAAGAAAAGATTTACCTCGCCGACGACGACATTACTGGAATTAGAAAACTGGCTGACAGGTTTCATAATAGTCATTGGCCCAACAGTGAAGAAATACAAAAGATAAAGATTGAACCAATAGAGCGAAAAGACATTGAGCTCTTTAAAATCAATAATGCTACTTATAACGAAGAAGAGAAAAAATTTATCATTGATATGGCGATGGATACCAACAAGCCGGTGGAATTTACTATTCAACTCAAAATAGCTGGTAAAACGAATATGATCTCTTATTATCCGATCAAGCTTCAATCGCCCGTCTCTTATGGTCATTACTACATGAATTTACCATTGGTGAACAAAACAGTCGAAAAGGTTGTTGTGAGCTATAAAGTTATAGAGGAAAATCCGGCCGGAGGCTCAGGAGAACCTGCGACCGTAGAATTTACACCAGAGGAGCCAAAAGAAGAAATTTCGACTACGGATGAAATAGTTTGTGAAAATGAGGTTTGTTCTTCTTGATCGCTTTTCTTATGCTCCAAGGAACAGTTCTATTTTGTCGCCCATTGTTTCTGTATCTACGAGCTTCCTTTTCAAGTTCTTTGGTCTTTACCCATCTGGCATGATCTTCCTCTCGGTATTTGTCCAATAACTTGTACAATTCGACAGGAGAAAGAGGTCTCTTGCTCTCTTTAACATACTTTTCAACGTATTCTTGAAAAATCACGCCTACGTCTTCCAGAACAAGAAAAAGTTGGAGTTGCTTAGTACTCATGTTCAATGGAAACTTCTCCTGAAGCATCTTTTTTACAAAAGGTGTTCTTCTAAGGAGCCAACTTACTTTTGATTTTGTTTTGATTCCAAATGGTGGCTTCAACTCGTAGTCAAGGGTCTCCATCCATTCAAACATCTTGGTCAGAATCATATCTTTGATTCTACTGTCTTTCATTTTTTTAGGATTTCTCCACTCTGCCACCATCTCAAATCTTGGATCGAATTGAATATCTCCTGGAGCGAAAGTGTCGAATTTTTCATAGTTCTCTTCAGAGATACGAATACCCATTACGTTAAGAAAGGAAACCAGATCTTTACTGAACTTGGTTTTATAGAGTGGAATATCAAGTTTCCCTTCAGATGCATTTCTGTATCCCCAATATATAATTTCAGAACAGAACAATCTTTCAGACTCTGAATAGTCCATACCAAAGTCATATTGGATATTGTCTTTCTTATCCATTCTCTTCTTGACCATATCGAACATGTTTTTTGCAGCCTTGTGGGCCATTACTGGGTCTTTATATCTGAACACAACAGTTCGAGAGTTGCCTTGTTCAATATGAGTTTCAATAGGAGCAATTACTGAACCAATTTCAATATGCGCTTCAGATGTCCAAAGCTTTCCATTCTCATCTTTATAGACCAATGACAGATGCGAAAATTGCATATCATTTTTCCCAATTCTTGCAATGGCCGCAGAACTATAAGCATTTCCTCTAGACAAAATAACATCACCACTTTGAAGATCTTTGTATCCTTTGAAATCAAAATCTTTGTTAACGAGAAAATAAGGCTCGTCACCTTTGAGGTTAACAAATTCCTTATTACTATCTCCATTATTGAAGGCCTTGATCTCAATGAGATAATCCTCGACATAGCGAAGTGCTCTGAATACGTCTTTGACTGAAGAAAGACATTTATGATCCATCTCCGATTCAACTTCAAGTTGCTTGAGCTTTTCTTTGATAATCAATCTTGTATTAAAAGATGTCTTGATGATTTCATCGATAGTAGCATCGTTGAGTGTATCCCAATTCACATCATCTGAAGTCATTTTAAACAATGTCTTATAATATGAATCTAAACCTTCATGGCACTGTTGAGTAGAGTTCACATCGTCTTGCACTGCTCTTCCAAGCTCATTGATGACAGATTCAAGATCTTTCCCTCTGACACTTGAAGGTGCCCTAAATGGCCGGTGTGAACAAGATGAAATTAACATGAGAATACATACAACCAGTGACAATGCTTTTTTGGACATTCTATTACTCCATTCAGATTACTATCGATATCTCATCGGTATAAACAAAGAAGCAGTAAACCGCCAAAAGCAGTCAGGTATATTTTTCTGAAAGTGAAGACTTGAGATTTATACTATAATAAACATATGAAATTACTGATCATTATATCTGCTCTACTGTCATTGAACTCAGCACTCGCTGCTGAAAAAATTCAAAAATCATACAGACCTTATACCGGCCTAATCACAATGGATGATGATCAAACAGAGGCCAGAGTGATGGGAATTGGTCTGGATGGAAAATATACCTACAAACTATTTGATGGAGTTGTCTTTAATGTTAAAGCAGGCGTATTACTTGAAAGCGGAAGTAATAACTCACTAAACTTAAAAGAGTATGAACCTGAACAGCAAATCTACCTCGATGAAGGCACACTTGATCTGGACTTGAGCTTTTTTGAATTAAAAGCTGGAGCAATAGGTCTTTCCTATATCGATTCACCCCTACTTGTTGGCAATACAATTTTTCTCGGAGTAAGAGAAAAAGTCTCCTTTGGACAGGACATAAAGATATTTATAAGTAGCCAACAGTCCATTCCCTATAATCAGGCCTTAAACAGAAGAAGTGGAGGAATCGAAGAAGGTACTCCTACATTCCTTTATCATGAAGCAGGTTTTTCTTTTTCCAATAGCAATACTCATTTTGACCTCACTGGTGGTTTTTACAAATTCAACAATCTCTCCAGTGAAGTTGCAAACAAATCACGGTTTATGGGTAATAGTGTGACCGGAACAGGTTCGATATCGAGATTTGTCTATGACTTTGAAGGAACCAATATTTCTACTAATATGGAATTCGGTAAGGAAAATATTGTAGGACTCAAAATCTACGGACAGTATTTGTTCAATGATAAAGCGCCAGATTCATCTAATTCCGGTCACCTCCTTCGCTCACTATTAGTATATGAAGACTATGAAATTGGAGGCGAAATATATGAAAATGGAGCCAACACATCCCCAGGCTATTACAATTCAAAACAGTATGGCCATAATGCTAGAAAAGGCCAATCGGCCATCTTCAATATCAATAGAATCAAAAAAGTATGGAAACTGGAAACCAGATTTGCAGTAATGAATTCGACAGAAATTTCCAACCTACTCGTAAGTGATGGACAATTATTTACACTAAAATTTAGTAGAAGTTACGGTGAGTTCTAAGATTTAGTTTGCGATACTTTCTGGATCCAAACCATATTTAATCCACTCTGCTTCGCCAATTGGAGAGAACCATTTACCTCGAAAAGTGGCTGATTCCCACTCATAACGAAAGGCCTGTGATTGAGAATTGAATCCACCTTCTAGAAGTGCTTCAGACTTATTAGAAAGTCTCTCGAAGGCCCTACCTATTTTTTGCCAATATTGTTTTTTGATTTCAAAAGATGCATCAGCGGCTGACAAGTCTATTTTAAATCTGATTTCAGAAGACTTGATTCCATAAAAGCGTGGATTCTCATCCAGGATTTTAGTAATTTGATCCATTGGAAGAGGAGAAGTAAACCATGTATTAAATTTTTGATTTAGTAGTAACTCTTCCAAATAACTAAACTTATCAGGATTCGTTTTCATAAGGTCATCCACAAACTGACCTCTTAATTTCATTAAATAACCTGCTCTCACAACAGGATCATTTAAATTACCAGAATTGGAAAGAATCTCATCTCTTTTAGCTATTGCTCTCGCTCTGGTTTCACTTGTTACCATGTCTTCAGGACCAAAGAAAGCTTCTCTTCTAGACTCTTTAAATTCAAGATCGTAGTCATACTCATTGGCCTTAGAAGTCATTCTCTTAGACCAAGTATCCATACTGACAGGTTCGTCAAACAGTGAAGGGTCAATGATCATTGTTTCAGACCCATTTGAAGTCTTTACCTTGACTTGAATGGCCACATGATAATTCCAAACAGTTGATTCAGTCTTGGCAGCATTAAGGTATATAGGAAAATTGTCAGTAGAATTTAATGGGCGAACCCATATTTTTGATACTTCATATCCTTTTTCATGAGCAATTTGGGCCATCAAGTCAGCTTTAGACTCGCAACCAGTGTTATTAGCACTCCAAACGAGCTTTGGATGATTTAAAAAATCTTTAAATAATGAATTAACTTCTGACTTGCTCATAGGTGTACTCATTAGTGAATCTAATAGTTGATTACATGATAACCCAACTTGAGAAGGAATCCTACTAACTCCAAATGATCGTTTACTCTTGAACGACGAGCATCCGTTAAACAAGAGTGATAAAAAAAGAAAAAATGCGAGAGGACCCTTTATTTGCACGGTAACATATTCCTCAGAGCATCTACTGGATCGTCTCCAAGCATAGACTTTTTAGTGATAGGATCTCTACCTGTCTGAGGATCCATTAAAAATCTAACAAAAGCATCATCACCTTTCGCTTGAGCTTTTTTAAGTTGTTTTAACCATTCTCGTTGTTCTTTAGGAACAGCATCAAAATTAACAACTTTTCCTGCGTCATCAATCTGCAAGTGAGTTGGCCCGTTTCCAAAGTCAACGGCAATTGCATTTGGCCTATTCGGGTTTTTTGCCTTCGCAGACATTGAACCTGAGTTAATTTCAGGCCTGGTTCCAACACACCCTGGACAAATTTCATCCATATAAGCCGCTAAGTCTGGATCTGTAGCTGCAGCAAAGTTCATACTTGGATTATGTGTATCTGAAGTGAAAAGCATGGCATTTCTATCCATATTGTTCACACGACTCACGTCACTTGCGGAACTTCTTCCCATTGTCGTTTTAGAGTGGTTTTGAACAATTCGCCCGTCTTTACCTTGAATATGTTGCCCATAGGCTTGTTGGCCAGCGTTTTCAAGAACGTCTGTCCTACCAGGGATAACGACTTTTGCCTGTCGCATACCATCGGCAGTTGTACTTCCCATTGTAATGGTATGTTGTCCTCTAAGAAGACCATTCCCATCTGCACTTAAAAGTTTTTTTGCCCTGTCGGCCATTGCTTTGTCTGCAGTACTTGCATTAGGAAGAGAACCTTTCTTAACAACATCTTCCAGCTTTTGGAATACATCATCTGTAATTGTCGCTCTTCCTAGCACTTCATCAGGAGTAGCACTTGTTAGCGCCTTGATTTCATCGGCCTGACCTGGCTTCAGCTCGACTCTCACTTCAGGAAGTTTAATACGTTGACCTGAGCCAGTATTATTCTTGATAATGGCGTCCATTTGAGGCTTCTCAAGAACTGCTCTGTCTAGGTTACCGTATTGAACGTGCCTGTGAGCATATTGTCTTCCGTCTGCTTTTGTGTGAACAGTAGCTTCATATGGAGAGAATGTAGACTTATCAACTCTGAAACCTTTTTCTGCGAAAACTTCAGAAAGCTCATCAGAATATTTACTAATTTGGAGTTGATCATCAATTCCATTAAGTTGTCTTGCTCTAGATGGAGGCTTTACCCCATTTCTCTTGAGCATATCACCTTCAACAACACCAATTGGCTTAGGTCTCGTTTTCATGAACCCATCAAGCTTTCCAGCTTCACCAAGTCTCTTTGCTATGAAATCATCAGCAAAGTCTTTAGGAACTTGCTTGATATTATCTACTTTATTTCCCGGATTTTGGAGATTCCAAAGGTCAACAATCTCTGCCTTTGCTTTTCCAAATAATGCTGAACCCATATCGTCGTGAACTTTTCCAAATGCTTCGAGCATTTGCCTATGGAGTGCATTGTTATTTGCATCAAGTACACCACCTCTAGCAATTTCTTTCTTTAATAGGTCATATAATGATGTTCCATTAATCTTTTTAGCTTTCAAACGGTCTACTGCTGATTTTGGAAGAGAGTCCAAATCATCTAGATTCCCAAGATCTACTTTCGGTATATCTATTTGAGGTGGTCTGCCTGCGCCATTTATCATTGCTTTATAATTATCACTGGCGACTTTACTGGCATCCTTTAAATTATCAGGATCTGCAGCTATTTTTGCTTTCCATTCACTAATTTGATCAGGTGTCGGTGTTCGTCCAGCTGCTTTTTCTTTTTCTAGAATCTCAGCCAAGTTTTTTTCAACAATATCATCCAGGGCTGACTTCTTTAATTGATTAAATCTCCCCTGGGCCGTTGTAGTACCATTAACTTCTGCTGCTTTCCAAGCTGTAGAGTTATCCCAAGATCCATTTACTTTTGTAACCTCATGGTCACCTAGGCTTGCCACGAAATTGTACTGAACTCCGTCGACAGGCTTCATTCTCTTAAGCTCTTCCGCAAAATAAGAGAATGCCCTCTTTCTTTCTTGAAGCTTTACATCATCAACAAATTGTTGTGGCACTTGACTGATACCTTTAACTCTTTTTCCAGGGTTGGCTTCCTTGTATCTTTTAAGGATTTCGCTATCACCAGGAATTGTCTCAAATCCTTTTCGATCAAAGGGATCCCCTCCCCAAACGATGTCCATACTACTGAGACCTTTTCCTTGTTTTGCAATTTGATCAGGAATACTGTCCATGAACTTTCTAAAGTTAGTACCTTCATAGGTTTTTGTGAATGGGTGTCCGTCTGGTCGGCCCTTGTCCACCCAGTCCATAAACATCTTGGCATCCAAGTGAGCATCAGACATCACAACAACACCTGCTCCTGGAGGTCTTTTTGGAGTCAACATTGTTCCATTGTAAGGATTTCTAACGTAAGAATTAACCCCTACAGCTGCTGTTCCTAGTGCTGTTGTGTCATGTGTATTGATACTGGTTTTGACTTCTCTTTCATCTTGAGATCGATATCGCCTATAGCCTTCATAGTACTCACCTGTTCTGCGGCTTTCTACCGGCTCTTCTGCAATGGTGAAAGATGAAACAATTAACGCCAATATTGTAATATATGCTTTCATAATTCTCACCCAATCCATTAATTACAACTTCTTCTGATAGAATCCCATCCATCATCAGCAATTTTCTTAATAAGTTTTTCTCTGGTTGCTGCATCAGCATTATTCAAAATACCCTGAACAAAACTCTGCTGAGTTTCAGATACTCTTACTCCATTAGGACCTTTCATATTAGAAAGTTCAGTTACTCTTTCCCTGATTTTTGGATTTGCTTTAACGACATCATCAACTTTAAGTGAAGCAGGTTTTCTTGAGAGTGTTACAGTATCTGTATTTCTAGTACCTGTTCTTGCAGCATCTTCTGTGTAATTTCCATAATTACGTCCAGGGCTCACAGCATTGTCAGCATTATTTGCAACATTAGTACCGCTGGTGCCGTTTGAACTATTGTTTACGACAGAACTACCGGTTGCATTATCACTTTGTTTTGCCAGTCTGATTTTTTCTGCTTGTTCGGCGTCAAAGCTTGACTTAGCTCTAGCAATATTTTCAACAGAGTCATCAAGCTCATCTGCTTTACTTTGGGCCTGTGCCAATAATGCATCTCTTTGCTCTTTAGTTTTTGATTTCATTGCACTCTTCGTCAGCTTCTGATGATCTTCTAAAAGCTGAAGACGTTTCTCATGTGCTCTAACCAAAGCTTTTGCTGCTTCATCACCTCTATCCGCTGCGGCCTGAAGCCCTTTCAATTCCTTCCTGATCCTTTGTGACTCTTGGGCCATTCTTGCCATTTTGAGTCCCTGCTTTCCTTGCATTCCAAAAATAAATGCATCATCAAGAAGCTTCAAATAACCCTTGGATACTACGTATCCAGTTTTAATAGTCTTCCCAGCAATCTTAAAAGGTGCTTTAAGGGTCGCTTTTGCCATCCCTTTCATTCCCATCTCACGGCCTTTTTTCAAAGCGGCAAGAAGCTTGTTCCCCGCTTTTGGACCCAAAGAAAAAACTCTATCCCCAAGAGAAAAAATTAGATTTTTTCCACTCTTACCTATATTTGAAGCCATTCCTCTAAAAGAGAACTCACTTATCTTTTCAATTTGTCCAGAGAAAGAACCTTTCAAGTTATCAAGCCCTTTGAAGAATGATCCTTTAGCACCTTTAGATAATTTGGCGATATCATCCCATTTGCTTGAACTTTTCATGATATTTGAAACAACTCGACCAGCAGCTGCAACTCCTTTGGCACTTTTTGCAGCTACGTTAACGGTACCACCAGTAAGTGCAGCTACAGCAACCTCACTTCCAAGAACACCAATAATCCCACAGGCCATATTTGTCCACTGCCCACAAGAAGCACATTCTTTAATGAATGGTTGATCACAACGAATTTTTTCATGTCTTGAAGCCCCATGGTCATTGTTAAAATTTGCTACATTCTCTAGGGCCCGATCACCCATATCTTTATATGAACGGTTATTAAGAGAGTGATAGGCTTCAGCTGAAGAGGCATTTCTTAAGTCACCATTTTGAGTGTAGTATTCACCACCACACATGAAGTTACTTTTAGCACCTTCTACAACCAAGTCCATAATTCCAGAAAAAAGTGATGAAAGTAAATTACCTGTAGTTTTAACAGGACTCGTTAGAAATTCCTTAAAGAACCCATCCTCTTGTTGAGAAATGACTTGTTGCCGAGATGCCATCTTGTTTTCGAAATCTTCAAGTGGCTTTGAGCCAAAAAGCTTGTCACCCCACCAGTTAATGACTCCTGCTCCTTTTTCAGCAACCCATGCTCCAGCGTCTGCGGCCTTTCCTGCGACCCACTTGGCCCCTTCAACAACCCCATTGCCTATCATTACGGCAAGGTCTTTGATTCCTTTTATATTTTCAAAAGTGTTTTTAAAGAAACCCCAAATAACAGTAGATAGACAACCTTCTCCTGGTGAATCTTTACATCCCTTGGCAAAGTCACTGTCATCACCAAGGGCCCAGTCAACAACCGCTTGAATAGGCTCAAAACCTAATGCGTTACTCATGGATTTGTGTCCAGGTAATTTAAGCATCGTACAAGCGAATGAACCACCACACTCAATTGCTTTTTCTGTCATTGTTTGTTTTTTTCTGGCTTCAGATTTTTCTTTGCAAAAATGCTTTTCCATTGGAAGTTGCAATTCTTTAGCGAAGGCAACCTTTTCATCTATATACCAATTCTTAGTAGTACATTCATAGGCCTTATCTGAGCCAAGCTTATCCTCTAATAGTTTATACTCTAATAATGCGACTTGATTACAATCTACTTTTTCTGGAACTTCGTTATACCCACTAGAACCATCTTCTTTTGGATACAACCTGACCACATCAATGATCCCAACTTCAATACCGCCTTTGCCATCGTCACAATCAGCTCTGTTTTGTGCCAACTGTTCCGCGGCCATCATTAAAGCTCTCTCTTCTTCTGAGAGATCATCAAGAGGATCAGGGCTAGGCTCAATGTTGATATTTGAGTCTGGAAATTCAACATTATTCATATTAAATTCCAAACCACCATAAATTTTGTCAAAATCAACTGCTAGAGCATTGGTCCATAATAGAAAACTCAGAATGTATGTTGTTAATAGTTTCATAACAATTACCTACAATTAAAAGTCTTAACAACTTCGTCGATTGTTTCATCTCCATCAGGAAATTCTTCAAACCTATAACTACTTTTCATGAAAAATATTTGCTTTTTACAGGCAAAGACATAAGTTCTTTCAACAAAATGGTTTCCACCTTGAAAGTACTTAAAGCCAATTGTCTGTACTCCTTTGACATTTTCCCAATCCACAATTTTGTGAGGATAAAATTCCTTCATTTCCGCAGATATACTTTTAAGATATTTCTCGCGACCCTTTTTGTAGGGACCATTTGGATCAGCACCATCTTTATTGAAAGAAAGCATGGCATTTTTTTCTTTGGTTGGAGTAACTGAAATTGTGATTCGTGAAATAAGCTTCTTCGGAGAAACAATTGTGAATGGAATACCGAGCATGTCTTTGTATCCATTCCACTTACTTGGAAGTTTCACAAAGATTTCGGCATTTTCAATCTTGGTCCATTTACCTTTAGCTGCAGAAGCCGTACTAACGACTAATGAAAGGGCGATAAAAACTACACTCAGCTTTTTCAGATTCATAACTAACACATCCCGTTAATTTGAATATAACTACTCCCTTGTCTTTTCGGTAAAAGAATCCGAACTCATTAGTCACAGACATTAAAATTATAGTGATTACAGAGACTTACAAAATAAGAGAAAATACACTATATAAAGGAGAGGCCGCAAAGATAACTTGGCAGGCCGTGCAGATTATTTACACCCCAGAGTGTTTAGAAATTGGTCACTGGTTTTGGCCATTGATGGAAATAGCTGAACTTCACCCAAGCTTTTGACATGGTAAAGCTGGTTTTTACAATTGTAATAATAACTAAAAGATTCAAAGATCCTGTCCTCTACCTGATATTGATAACCAATTCGATGTACAAGAGATAAGTTTTTTGTTTTCAATTTTTTATAATCATATTTTTTAGTGATTCGACCTTTGAACTTTTCGACAAATTTCTTTCTTCCAAAAAACCAACGATTTTGATCTGTTTCTAGCTTTTCGGGATCAAGATTCATCTTCTCTATTCCAGTTGCTGTAACTGAAATTGTAATCCTCTGATTATCTTTTGACGGTCCAACAAAAACCAACGGAAGACCGAGCATATCCTTATAGTAACTCCAATCAGAATTTGGCAGATCAAAGGACACAACACCATTTCTAAGTTCAACAGTTTGCTTTTTAGCAAAAGCATTTGCCGCAAAAAACAGACTGATAAAAATGAGAATTACCCTAAGTCTAACCATACCCTAAATCAACCTGAGCGATTTTTTGAAAAAACAGTTATTTACAACTGATTTATTTCTTATAATATTAATTATATGCAAGTTTCAAGGAAGAATTTGAAAAAACGACACCAAATGTATTTGGATCAGTATCTTTCCAACTGTTCACTCAACAACAAGTCGGAACATACTTTAAAAAACTATAGTGTCGATCTGGTTAAGTTTTTAAAGTGGTACGAAGTCCACTATCGACTTCCATTACATCGGGCCAAGGGTGATGTAATAGAAAACTACAAGGAGCTTTTGACTCATGGTGGTACTTACTCGCTTCGGCCCAAAGCTCATTTTCTGATTAACATACTTCAAAGTATTGTGAGTATTTTTATCAAGAAGGATCCAAATGAAGTCCTATTTCAACGGCCACTGGCCGTATCAAGCAGAAAGCGTCACTTATCTTCAATCAAGAATTTTTTCGAATACCTAAAACAATATTATGAAGACAAAAACGGTCGGTTTTTAATCAACCCGGTCAAAGAGAAGATCCACGGAATCAAGCTTAAAGATATAGATGTAAATCATACGCCGATGCTGAACAAAGAACATTGGAATCAGCTCGAAGAAAAGCTGTACAGGACCAAAGAGCTATTAGTTACTCATTTACTATATTTTGCAGGACTCCGACTCCATGAACTTTCGAGTCTTAAGTTTTCTGATTTTGACTTTGATTCACACACTATGAAAATCAGACGGAAAGGTGGAAAAATTCATCAATTCAAACCTCAAAGGGCCCAAGAAATCTTTTATTATCTAAAAATTCATCAAAAAGATGTAGCTTCAGATTGGCTCTTTCCCTCAAAGATAAGCAATAGACCAATCTCACCTCGAAGTTTGTATCATTTCATCAAAAAATTACTTAAAAAATCGGGGACACCTAGAGAAGTTTCTCCACATAGTTTTAGAAAGGCCTGTGCAACTAATCTTTATCTAGAAACAAAGGACTTACTCTTTGTCAGAGACTACCTTAATCATAGTGATGCCAAGGTTACGCAAACGTATATCGACAACAGCTCTTTGATTAAGAGTGGCGTCAAAATCCAATAAATACAGAAGATTATTGTGACAAGCAGCTACTTCGAATTTAAAATATAGAGATAATTATGAAACTGACCACGGATGTTCAGACATTAACCCTCGGATCTGATACTGCTTCACTTTTTCGTGACGAAAATGGTGTTCCCCAAATCCATACAACTGACCCCATAGCTCTTGCACGATTTACTGGATACATGCATGCTCATGATCGTCAGATGCAAATGATGTTGACTCGCCTGATTGCTCAAGGTCGCTTATCCGAAACTCTAAAGGCCGATGAAGAAACATTGGCCATTGATACTTTCATGCGAGAGATGGCATTTAATCATGAAGCCGAGAAGGAAGTTCGACATCTGACAGAAGCTGCTAGAAGTTACTGTGAAGCCTACTGTAAAGGCGTCAATGAGTATTTACGAACCCATAAGAAGATTTTTGAGTTTAAACTGACTGGCTACAATCCCGAACCGTGGGAAATAAAAGATACTTTGGCGACTATTAAAGTCATGAGCTTCATTGGCCTGGCACAAAGTCAGGGTGCTATTGAGAAGTTCATTATTCAAAGTATAAAAAACCAAGTAAATCTGGACAAACTCAAGTCACTTTTTTCTCCTCACCTTGATGAGATTGATGAAGACACTATTGAGTTGATCAAGAGGACTAAAGTTTATAATCCAACAGTTCCGGAGCATCTGCCTTTTTTGAAAGCTATTCCAAAACTATTGGCCTCAAATAATTGGTCAGTCTCTTCAAAAAAGACTTCCACAGGTACTGTTTATCATTGCTGTGATCCACATCTAGAGATCAATCGACTACCTGCTATCTGGTACGAACTAGTCGGGAAAACTGATAATAATTATTATATGGGAATCACCATGCCCGGTGTACCGGGATGGATCATGGGAAAAAATAAAGATATCGGCTTTGGTTTCACCTATGGTTTCATGGATATGATTGATTACTACATCGAAGAAATCCAAGACGGAAAATACAGAACTTCAAGTGGCTGGGTAGAACTCGAGGAAAGAACTGAGATTATCAAAAGAAAGAAGAAAGATGATTACAAGTTCAAACTCATTGAAACAGAACGTGGTGTATTGGAATGCCCTCCTACCAATGAGATACCAGAAGACGGACTCTACTTGGTTAGAGCATGGAGCGGACACAAAAATGGTGCTGCCAAGTCTCTAGATTCCATATACGAACTCCATCAAGCAGACAAGGCGACAAGAGCTGCTGATATCGTTTCCAAAGTAACCATCAGTTGTAATTGGATTTTGAGTGATATCAAGGGAAACATCATTTACCAACAATCTGGAATTCTTCCAAATAGAAATCATTCCGGTCTGTATCCGTTACCAGGCTGGCGACCAGGTGCCTACTGGGAAGGAATTCATGATCCATCAATGCATGCAAGAATAGAAAATCCACCTGAAGGCTACTTGGTAACGGCCAACGAAGATATGAATCAGGAAGGTAAACCGCTTTCGATCAACATGTGCATGGGTCCATACAGATCCAACAGAATAAAAACACTTCTTTCCAATACAGAGAAATTGGATCTGGAAGATATGATCATTATTCAGTCAGACTTATTTAGTACGCAAGCTGATGAATTCCTCGAAAGACTGTCACCATTTATTCAAAACTCTGGAAACGCAGAAATTCTTAATAAGTGGGATCGCAAATATGACAAAAATAGTTACGGCGCTGTTGTATTTGAAAAGCTATACAAAGAACTGCTGATGGAAGTGTTTGGCAGAGGATTTTTGGGCGAAGATGTATTCAGTAATATGCTGGAAAAGTCCCCTATTGTTGTCGATTTTTATTATAACTTTGACAAAATTCTCCTGGAAGACAAATACAAAGATTCACAACTCTGGTTTGATGGTTCCAGAGACGCCGTGTTTAAAAGAGTCGTTGAAAAAGTGATTGGCGGACTCGACATGAATAATTTGAAAACGTGGAAAGAGGTCAATAATGTTGAGTTGACCAATATTTTTTTCGATGGAAAGCTTCCAAAGTTTCTCGGATTCGATTATGGACCAATCAACATACAGGGTTGTCGGGCCACTGTCGTTCAAGGTTCGGTCTATGAAGCTTATGGAAGAACTACCACATTTTGTCCCAGCTGGAGATTTGTCTGTGACCTCACTGAAAATTACGCATGGACAGTTCTAGCAGGAGGACCAAGTGATCGAAGATATGGGCCTCACTATTTAAATGATCTGGAAAAGTGGATCAACCTCGAATACAAAAAACTCCAAATTGATGTCTAAACTTTAGACACTTTCAAAAGCTTTGGACGACTTCAAATCCAAGTAATGAGCTAATCCTTTGATTCCATGATTAAGATATTGGCCTGACCGTTGCAATATCTAGTTTAATGTTTAAATTGCCAAAATTACATATGTTTAGAGCAGGTGTTCCACTGATCGTGATGATCATCGGAATAATTGTGTCTTCTTGCTCTTCAGATGTGCAAGAAAGATCTGCCGTGAACTCATCCTTCATGGCCGCACAAGTAACTGCTGTAAATGTACTCCAAGAAAGTACGAAATCACCAAATTGGAACTCAATTGTCATTGGAACCAGCTTCACTTTGAAGGTTTGTCTTACTGACATCGCAATTGAAAATCAGCCAGCAAGAAACGCCTCGTTTGAAATTATCACTCCATTCAGAAAACAAAGATCAACATCTGACCCTTCAGGATGTCTTTCATGGGACGATCATATTGAATTCAATTATCTCGAGCAAGAAGGTTATTTTCCATACGATGTAAAAATTGTAGGACTTACTTCATATAATGGATCAATCGATAAGAAACTTCTTATCAACCCATGGAGTGAAAATACTGGAAATTTAGTTGTCGATTTGAATTGGAGTGGTTCAGTAGCGGTCTCAGAAGGTGATATCAGACAATTGAACTATCGAGAAACAGAGAGAACACGAAGAAATAATTTTAAAGTAAAAAATCTAGCGATAAGAATGCGTGAAAAACGAATTAATACTACAGACCGTGTTGATGAGCTTGTTTATGACTTGTCTTTTAATCCTCAAATTACCAGAAAAGGTATAAAAGGGAATGACATAGATATCAAGTCAGATAATGGGAAAACGAGAATCAAATTATCATTATATGAGAAGAAATCTGATGAAGAAAAATTCAGAGAAATTGACACTGTCGATAAGGATATCCTTTATAAAGATAATTCAGTTGTTACTGAAATGATCATCAAGCTACCAGGTTATGTGAAGCTGGATTCAAATAGTGTCTTTCAAGCTAGAATTGAAGTCTCCCCTCTCGAAGCCCCACTAAGTCTTGGAAACGAAAAACTACAAACATATTTCAATGATCTGTTCTCGAATAACAGTATCATTCCAACACGAGTTACAGAATTCCCATCAGATGTAACTAAAGTAGATCTCTATCAAAGAGATTCAAATAATGTTGCCGTTAATATAACGGAGGACGAAGAAGAAAATAATCCTACTGATGACGATGCTACAGAAGATCATTTTGGCTATATGATTAACACTGTATCTTTTTCAAAAGGTCAAATCATCTCTGGAAATTATAACACTGGATCAATAAAGAAATTGAAAGCAGATATAAAAGTTTGTCTTGTTGACCCAAGAAGTCCGGGAAAAAGCAAACCTATTACTGACAGTAGGTTTGAAACGGAATTCTACTTACAAAGCGGTGATAAGGATTTCAATGAAAAAAGAATCAGACCAGTCAACTCAAATGGCTGCTTGGATACTTTCGCAGTACTCACCTATGACAAGTTTGAAGTTGAAAAATTCATTCCAATAAAAATGAAAATTAAAGGAGTGGATGGGCCCTATAAAAGTGTCGAAAAAGAAAGAGAATTAGCAATCAATCCTTGGGCCAAGGGCAGTACTTTTGGTTACGATATAATACAAAATGGTGCACCTCCTCAACTTGAAGCCAAACCACCTCGAATTAACATTACAGAAGTTAGCTATTCAAATGAAGGTAACCAGTATTCTAGCTTCAGAGTAAATGATTACTTGAATTTGACATTCAAAAAGAATTTCCAGATCAATTTCAAGATGCAGGTTGAAAGGTTTCACAGCTTTTCAGAAGAAACAACGCTAGAACCTGTAACAATGGGCAAATACCATTTGAGAGCTTATTTGTTCAATCCAACAAAAAATGATGTGGACTTTAATGATATCAAAGTCTCAGAATTTCAGTTGATTTCAGCTGCAGAAAAAATCGTAGAAGTAAAAAGTAATGGAGATGTGGTCACAGAACTTCAATTTCCTTTTAGTGTTACTGACTCATATCTTCTAGGTTACAAGAATTTGATCATTCTTGAAGCTTCTCCTGTTGAGATGGGAAGGTTGGGATCGGTTACAGTTTCTGCACCATTCTTTGGGATCGGAAAGGGCTCCAATGAAAAGACACAGATTATAGAAAACTTCAAACTTGATAGTGCTACGACTAAAATTGCTATAAATCTAATTAATGATGGTGAAAAAAATCTTGATTCACATGTCAAAGTCTCCCCTCTCGAATTCTTCAAAAAAGAATTTGCTAAAGGGGATGGAGAAGAAGAAGTTTCGCCTAATGCAAAATTCCATGAAGGCGATACCATCAATAAAGAACCTCTCATCGGCGGAAGATGGCTCTCATTCCTTTCTCCAGATGAACTAAAAAAGAAAAAGAAAGAATGGTTTTCTGACCTCTCTTTTGAAGAGATTAGAATGCTAACAACATCTCCAGGTGCAATCGAAAGCAAAGTATTGAACAAATTATGTAGACATTTCTATTCAATTCCAAGAAGAGAAAGAAATCGAGTTGCTGGTGTAGAAACAGTAACGGATACTGGTGAACAATTTTTGGACTGTCTTTCAAACCCGAGAAAGCATATTGATTCAATGCCAATGACCCATATCCAAAAGATCATTCCAACAAGGATCAGGGAAAATGGCAAAGTTATTGGAAAACAGTACGCGGAAGTGATTTCAGAGGACAAAGGAACTGTTTACAGAGGAGATGCTTTCTTCGCAGCCTATGGGAATCGATATGCCAGAAGCTGGGGTGAAAGAACAAGTTGGGGATTGTTTGGAGGAGTTGATATCACTCCAAAGATTCCACTTATGATGGGAGTTAAGGCCGGTTACGGTGTAGAAATGTTTGCCTTTGATGGAACTGAAAATTCAAGCATGCAGATGGATTATGATAGAAGTTTTACACAAAGAACCAAAGTCAATCTGAATTATGACAGCATTACTTTAAGATTTAAGGCCAAAGTCAGATACTGCTCGGCCATTACCAGCAAAACTGGTATAAAGCGAAAAATACACTTATGCCAGAAAGAAGACCAGTATAAGAACTCTTTAGTTGAGACATGGTATTTTATTGGAAGAACAGATATGAGAGCTAATGGTGTACTCTCTGATGGAAATTCCCCAGCATCTGACTATGAACATCAAGTGATCAGAGGAACATGGAATTACAATAAAATCTGGGCAAAGTACAAGAAAGAAGATGTCTATATGGTTATTGAACAATTAGGAACGGCTGATCTAGCATCTAGCTTCAAAAATGTACTTCTTGATTCACCATTCACGACACCAAATGAGAACAGATCAGATAATTCTTTCCCTGGACTTTTGATTCCAACCAGTAACTAGTCTCTTATTTCTCTCACTCTATCCATCAGTGAACGAGCGCGGTTTTCATCAACGCGTCCAGAGTCATCAAGAATAGCAGTACCTACAATAACACCATCACAATAGGGAAGAATTTCATTGGCATTTTCTCTGTTAAATCCAGATCCCACAATAACAGGTGTATCAATTCCAGAGTCACGAAGCATTTGAAGATCACTCATATCTGGAGCTTTACCTGTCCATGTTCCAGAAACAATCACCCCATCAGCGCCAAATTCAATACTCTCACGAACACTTTCTATTAGAGAACGTTGTGTAATCAAATTGGCATGTTTCACTTGAACGTCTGCAAACAATTGGAGAGACTGAGCTCCAATTTTCTCACGATATTTTCTTACTTCTTCAGGATTAACTTTCATTACTCTACCGTCACTTTCCCTGACCATTTCATCTACAAAATAATCTGTTCTGATAAAATCAGCTGAACATGTACGGGCCACAGCAAGTGATGTTAAAGGATCATTAAGAAGATAATTGAAACCGACTGGTATTTCAGAATTTTCAACAACTTTATTTGTGAACAATGTGTATAAACTGATGTCATGTCTCTCTGCCTCAACTTTATAAGGCGAATCTTTTTCATTCTCAAGGCAGACACCATCGAATCCAGCTTTTTGAATATTTTCGAGGTCAGACAGAATAGCAGAAAAAGATTCAGTGAGACCCACATGATTCGGATGCCCTATTCCGGCAGGCAGGTAAAGCATTGCAATGATGGGTTTTCTTTTGTCAGTAAACATAATCATATTCTTTTTTGATGGTTGGTCGTTCTTTCAGTTCATTATTATTCCCCAACAATTTGCCAACTTTTTACCTCAGATGTCCAGTAAGTTATCGAAATGAAGTGAGGTCAAAATAACCTCATTTTTATAAATAACTGAAATTTATAGAAGTTCTCCGAAGCTAAATACACGAAGCTATAATAATGAAGCTCTATCAGGAGATGATAATGAGAAATCTATATTTGGTTCTCGAATCTCCTACGGATGGGAAAACCAGAGAGTTGGAAATTGACCTTCGGGACCACCCTTTGTGTGAGAGGCTTCTCTTATGTCTGGAAGCTGGTATTAATGAATACGGTTATATCTACACGAGGGACGCTTTAATAGACGGAAACAGAGTTTCTCCTTACAAAACAACTCCATACAGTTTTATCAATATACAAACTGACAGTTTGTTGAGTCTTGATAACGACATCTATGATTTAACCGAAACCAATGAAAAATTCGGTGATGTATTTCTCGCATTTGCCTGGTTTGAAGATAATCATCCTTTTGAAACGTTTCTAAAAGATAAACCATTCCACGGTGAACTTCCTTCGAGTGTAAGTCTCCATCTAGGTGTAAGCTGGGCACCCGAATACAAAAAAGAAAACAAACCTATGGAATGGTTGTGGTGGTTCAATGACCTTGCCGTACTCAAAAGAAACTTTAGGAACTACCTGAGACGAAGCGATGGTGATCTTAATTCTGATGCTTATAAATTTGGACGAATTAGAATCGGTGGAATATCTAAATCAGACTTTGGTAGTAAAACATACAAAGAGATTTATAAGAGTCTTGAAAAATACACCGTTCTCAAAGAAATCAGAATAGAAGAGTCTGAAATGGACGAAGCTGCCTGATCAATATCTATCACATTGGTTATCAGGGTCCATAAATTCTTTGCATGCCTTATAGCTATCAGAACCTTCAATCGGTCTTACACCCGTATCTTCCTTTTCAGAATTCAAACAATCCTCTATTGCTCGACAGAAGGAAGTGCTCAAAGATGATTCAGTCGACGCTTCTTCCGCTCGTTCGAATAAATCAAAACCTCTTTCTTCAAGTAACTCAAGATCTGAGACCGTTTCGGATACCTCTTCTAATGCTTCTTCATATACTCGATTTTCCTCCCTGTATTGTTCTGCAAGTCTGAAATCTGAATACATGATATAGAATGTAAAGGCCGCAATCCCATACATATAATGTCTTCGAAAGACTCTATATTTTGCCTGTGTTTCCATTTTTAAAGATCCACTTGCAACAAGTTGGTCATTAACCGCTTTGATCATACGGTTGGCCATTTCGTCACTCATACCTTTTTCCATGGCTTCTTTAACCATCTCATGCGGAATTCTGATTCTTTTCATTCCAGGAAGATAAAAAGGAGGGATTCCCCAAATAACAGGTAAATTCAAAAGACCAGTTAAAAGTGTTTTTCCCTTCTTAGTGTCCAAAAAATTTATAAGCTTTTGATATTTACTGGCATCTTTGAAAATTTTATATTTTTTGAGCACAGGGAGAAGACCATTGATGGCCGCATCCTCAGCAAATACTCTAAACATCATCCTTCTTTTACCGGCTTCTCCAATGCTGTCTCTGAGCTTAAATGTAGGACCTAATATAATTGAATAAATCTCACTGATCGAGTTTTCAAGATCTTCAACTCTAAGAGGACGGTCACCTAAAAGTTTTTTTGTGGCCTTTTCAACAGCACGAGACTTCCGATAAGATAAATGTTGTAGAGAAGGTCCAAGCTCTAGATGATTTTTTCTATTCATAACTTCTGCCAAAGCGAGTAGACTCTCCGGTGTTCTTTCAAAATCCAAATTTTCAACACTTCCAGAAGTTATTTGAAGCTCATACTTTCTTTTATAAGAAACAAATTTCCCATAATCAAATTTGGATTCTCTACCTATTCCGGTGACTGCAGAAAATATTTTGGAGACACGTGATTGAGGTGGGCCAAAAAATGACTTCATAAGAGAGAAACAAGTATTCTCTTCAACGGCCGCTGGTGATCTTTTTGAAAAGCTACTTTCCTTTAAAGGAAAGAGAACTCCAAAAACCAGAAAAATGGTGAATAGGGCCACAGATAATCGTAATTTCACATCCTTCTTATCGGTCGATTTTACTCAAGAATTAATCTGTCTAAATTTTTGACAGTTCGAAAAGAGGTGACAATTTTAGGTTTCTAAACATCTGATTTTTCAATGTTTTATTGGTCTCCTTCTTGCAATTTCAAAGGGTAAACAAAATGTAGAGGAAGACCATGAAATCAATGATTGCCATTACTGCACTTCTTTTAGGGCTCATCAATCCTGCGTTTGCAATTGATAAATGCAAAATCATTAAGAAGTCAGAAGAAAGACTCAAAAGAGATCTTGAGAGCTTGGCGATGCTTAAAAGAGTTCATCAGGATCAAATTGAAGCAAGAGAAATCAAAGAACGTCTCCTTCATGGAGAAGACGTAAGAGAGATTGGACTTCTATCAGAAGCTATAGAAGAAGAAGTATCAGGCGTTGAAAGTCTTGGACAAAAACAAGCGATGGGTTTTGCCATATCCACAGGAAGTGTGATTGTTGCAGGATATATCATTAAAAGATTGAATAAAGATTCGGCCGGTCTGGCCCTTAAAACTAAACTCTTTAAAGCTGTACTTCCTAGAGGTAGAAACTATCTCGCAAAACATGCTGTAAATACAACTCTTTTGATTGGACTTGCCAGCTCTTTCTACCTTGCCTATCAGTGGAACGAGAATAGGCAACACAAAAACTTTTTAAAAGAACTGGTTAAGAAGCTTAATTCCATCAGAGATCTGTCAGAGCAAATTATTACTCTCAAAAACAAGATTGAGAATGATACAGTCGCATTTCAATTGAAAGTGGAAGAACTTGAAGACGAAGGTCTACTCGAAATTAAAAACGGTGAAATAAACTGTCTTTAATTTTTACTGGCGGGCAGTCTCGTAGTACGAGTTTCTGCCCCAACACCTTTAAGAAACCAAATCATATTTTTCTTCTTATTGGCATGATCGAGAGCGGTCTTACCTTTTTTGTCTTTGATCGATGAGTCAGCACCATACTGAAGAAGAGCGATGGTCACCGGCCAGCAATTACGTTTTACAGCACTAATCAGAGGAGTTCTCCCCTCTTTGTCGGCTAAATCTATTTGGATACCAGTTTTCAATACATCAAATATTCCGGGAGCAGAGCAAGTATTGGCCATCCAATGAAGAATGTTTTCACCTTTTTTAACATTAGTATAATTGTGTCCGAGTTCAACCATTCTTTTGATGATCTTCTCATTTTGGCCGATAACTGCGAGATCAAGTGCACCATAACCGGACAATTTAGAAAATGGTGCATCAACCTGATCATCGCGATGAATTCTCCCACCATTTTCAAGTAACAGCTCAAAAGCTTCATGATTACCGCTCACAAGAGCAGTCAACACAGGAGTCATTCCAAAGTTATTTGCTTGATTGGGGTCATCTCCTCTTTTTAACATGTATTCAATTTTATCAGTTTCAAAATTTCTGATTTCAGCTGACATGGGAACAGATTTATAAAGCTTGTCTTCTCCAAGAAAAAAAGAATACACAAGTACTGGAAGTGCAATAACCGAAATTTTCAATGCACTTTGAACACCATCTCTTTTCCAGAACCAGTATGTTGTTTTTTCATCGAGAAGAATGTTCAACAGATTGAAGAACTTTAACACTGCAAAACCGAACAAAAGAATAATCAAATGCCATTGATTAAGATATTCATGCCATCCTTTATAAAAAAGAAAGGCTCCTCCATATGCAATAATTGAACTGAAGAAAATATAGTTGATTAGAATTTTAACCATTACCAAGAAGTACATGAACTTTTTCTTTGCATGCTCGATTCTTGGTTTGGTGATGTCATATTGAAGAGTATACAAATTTACGATAAAGGCAATTACCATCAACATAATGACAGTCGTAAAGTAGCCGCTATTGAACAATTCATTCTTTGGAAACTGAGCATAGCCAAGTGTAAATATGACCAAGCATGGGATAAAGTTAACCAGCTTAGCAACTGCTAGGTTGAAGAGAACATATTGTCTATTTAAAGGCAACGAGAGGTAGTACTTCTGTCCAAAACTCATTAAATCGAGAAAAATTGCTACATAGCAGTTGAAATACAAAAAGACCTGGAATGTTTGAGCATCCAATTTTTCAGGACCTGCAACAAAAGCAAGTATAGACATGAAGAAAAGGTTAATTGCGAGTATAACTCCCAACTCCATACTGTCCTGTTTGAATTTGGAAATAAAGAAGTGCAGAGTTCCTTTCATGCTGCATCCTCCACTTCACTAATCAAACTTAAATCGAATAGATCGTTGATTTCATACTCAGTGAGAACTTCTGCTTTATTCCGGTCAATGAAGAGAATTTTATCCACTCTCCCACTCAAATCCTCAACAATATTAGTGGCCAAAACTATAGCAGATTTACCTTCTCTATGAATTTTTTCAAGAAGAACGAAAAACTTCATTCTCGTCTCAGGATCCAACACAGCTGTAATTTCATCGATTAGAATCAATTTGGCCTGCGAAGCTATTCCTGCAACTATCTGAGTTTTCTTTTGTTGTCCGGTCGAGAGAGAACCTATCTTTTGCTTGGGATCCAGCTCAAAAAATTTGAGAAGCTCCTGTTCTTTTGTTTTTGAATACTGCGGATAAAAAAATGAATGAAACTCGAGAAATTTTCCAACACTCGTTCCCTGTTTCAATTTAAGGTCCTGACTCAAGAAGGCCACTTCGTGAGCATTGATCTTGTTAGTACTTTGTGGATGTTCATCGTTGACCAGAATCTCACCCGAAGTGTGTGGCCGAAAACCCATAATCAGATCAAGCAATGTTGTCTTACCAGCACCATTTCGACCGAGTATTCCCAGGAACTCACCCTGGTTGACTTCGAAATTGATATTGTCGAGCACAACATCACCTTGTGGTATTTGATAAACAAGATCTTTAACTTTAAGCATTCATGCCTCCGAAGAACTTATCGGAGACATGAGAGACTATTTGAGTTTGAAATTATTGTGATTTTAAGAATTTATCTCGATTGAAGAAAATTCTGTTCCCATACAACATTAAGAAGTACTGGATCAAATCCGTCTGTTTCCAAAAAATCGGCCATGGCCTCAATTCCTTTAAAGTTCTTATTACGGGACTTGAGCCACAATTCCTTAAAGCTCATTCGACTTTGATCATTAACGTCATCATTCAAATCAATAATGTCCCACAAGAATCCAGTTACGCGCCACTCGTTCTTCGGACCGGCACACACATCCTGAGGAATGTTCTCAATTCTAAGAGGCGCTCGTCTTGGGACCATATATTCAAATTTTGCATCCTGATCATCTAGTTGAACTTTTAACCAAGCACCGAAGAAGCTGGCCCAACCTTCAGACAAAGCGAGATTGATTGTATAGCATTCATCTATCCTGTGACTACCACCACCGAAGCGTCCAATGTCGGCAAGATCATAAATTGCATGGCCAAGTTCATGACCAACGACATCCCATTGGTACCCTTTCGTGACATTTACTGTTCCCCAGCTGTAATAATCACCAGAACCTGGCCAAACAATGGAAATCTGCTTGTTCCAAAATTCCAGGAGTCCAATCGATTCAAATTTCTTTTTTGCAAGCTCTGCAATTTCAAAAATCCCCATTACTTCGCCAGCAAAAGAATCATGATCAAAAATGAATTTCGCCGATTCTCCACATTTTAAATCAAAAAGAAATTCATAAGGTTTACGTTTTTCAATGCTGTACCACTTATTGTCAAATACCAGACTTCCTCTGAATGTTTCTTTCTGGTTGGAGTTTTGACATTTTGCCGGATTAATTGCTTTACCATTAGTTGTCAGTTCAACCTTCTCTGAACCAGAAGAAACTTTGACTTTGAACGGCTCGATTAAAAGAAGCTTTCCGTTCTTTCTGATATAAGCAGTCATTGAAAGTCCATCATTTCGAATATCTGACCTTTCAACCGAATCTGCTCTGAAAAAGTCAGCTTTTGGGATATCAAGTGGCTCACCGATGTATTGATCGATGTCTCCGTTTTGTACTTGTGCCCATGCCGTACTGATAAACAGTAAAGAAATCAAAAGAGTTTTCATAAATTCCTCATTAGTGATGTTTCACAAAATTATTACCAATAGAAAGCGGTATGGCAAAAATAGCAATTTGGTCAAGTATGTTAGAATGGAAGTATTTTTCGGGTGATAGATTTGATTTCGGGAAAGTAATAGCCAACTCGAATGGAAGTTTCACTCCATCCAGCTAGATCATAATAATCAGAATGGATTTTACCCTTTTTTGGAGCATATGTATCAAAGGCAAGCTTCATGAACCAACGGTCACTGATGAAAAACGTATAATCCGCCATGATATGAAAATACTGAGTTGTCGATGTATATTCCAGGTTTCTGTTATCTGAAAAATTAAATGCCATGAGACCCAGACCAGCCCCGATACCCCATTGCCCAAATGGAGTGAAGATCCTTAAAGAAGCATTGTAATCAATATAGTAAGACTCAAGGAGAACTTCATATACACCATCCGTCAAACCTTGCTTGGATAAATAAGAGCTTGCTCCGATTGAAGGTGTTAAAAATCCATTCAAATCCCAAGAATCGTAAAATCTTGGATGGTGGACAGAATCGAGACCTATGAAAGTGAGCAACTGATTGAGCTGATCTGGATGTCTTTCAACAGAATGTGACTGATCCTTGTTTGGATATCTTTGCTCTCCTGTTACTTGCGAGAAGCCGCCTCTGATCGCATTGGGGAGAATATGAAGCGAATCTACAATCTTGGCAAGTAATCCGTAACTGTCATACTCCGTATCTTTAACTCGAAAAATTTTTAAAAAAGGAGATTCAATTTGCTCTAAGGTGAAAGCATCATAAAGGACGGGAATGACACGAATCAGTTTTTTCTTTTTATCTTTTTCCAATGAAAAATGAAGGAAGTGAGTGGCATTGAATTGTAATCCAACTTCATTGAGGAATCGTCTCCTGATTTTTTCTGGGTGGGTATCTGCATAGTGATCCAGGCCACGAACAAAGAAAGCTGACTCTGTTTCATTGCTCCAAATAACCTCTTCATCCTTTTTATGCTTGTCAAAAAAGGCCTTTTTCCAGGATTTAATGATTTTATCAGAAAGTGCTTTATCTCTAGTTGCAAGAGGCAAGACAAGTATACGTTTATTTCTCTGGGACAATTTCTTATCACCTATAGAGTCTTTCAAATCTGCTTGAATTGGTTTTCGACAAACGTAGGCTCCACCTGTCAGCAAATCTGTAATCATGAAAGTTGCAGTTATAGCTGGTTGAAAAATGAAAATGAGATTGGGGACAATGCTACCACCCCAATCAAATGGACAACCATATCTTACTTCGAGGCTTTGTTCGTTATTGAAGAATGAGTATGTTCTTCTTTTAAACGTATCGACTTCCAGAAAAAAAGGAGTTTTCCCGATGACTTTGCCATCCTCACCTTTGACGACAAGACCTCTAGGGGTTGAATCAGCATAGACAATGTTGTCCCTCTTTTTAAGGGTTCCACAGCCTGTGACTGATGTTAGTAAGATGAATAAAAAAATGAAACGCATACCTGTATAATATTAACAGGTATGCTTAAAGTGGAAACCTTAATTTTTTAGGGAATTAGTTAGTGATACCACCACCATCTACACCAATTCTCACTCGAAAAGGAGTGGTTTCAGTTGATGATTGAGTGTCATCTTTCCAAGTACGGCCACCACCGTCGACTCCCATGACTCTCATCATTGAACCGGCACCTAGAGCACCACCAATAAGGTCAATTCCTTCAAAATTGACTCTACCATTTGGAGTGGAAGTATCATCGGTCTGGACACCATATAAACGTTCAAGAACAGTCGCAGGAATTGTAAAATGTGGCTTTTCTTTGACAGTAAACTGCAATTTCTCAGGATTCACAGCGACAACGTGTGGAAGAACCGTGTTCGGTTTTACGACTGCAGTATCAACATCAAGTCTATGGATAATCTGGTTATCCTTGAGCTCGACAGTCTCAAGACGCTTCTCTTCGTTAAGAGAAACTTCAAGAATATCTTTTGTCTCAATACTTTTTCCATCTCTAAGCTTGAGAGATTTTAATTTTTCTATCTGAACCTTGTATGGCCTTTCAAAAGTAGCTTGATCTGCCAATGCTTGAAGCGCATTTGGACGTTTGTCACCACCATTACCTGGGCCACCACCTTCATCGACGGGAGCTCTATCTGTTGAACCGTCATTTTCAGGTGATCTCTCTACGTTTTGAGTATTGTTTTTTGTATCTTGAGCATATGAAGAATAGGCACTTATCATCAATGCCAGAATCAATAGTATTCTCATTGGAGAACCTCCTGCCCTTCATGTGAATTCGATGTTATCTTATCTGCAATCATAGATATGAAGATCTTGTCCTCACCTTGAAATTCATCACTATAAAGGATCTCTTTTATTTCACTATAAGCACTCTGAAGAATTCTTCTTATTTCAGGAATCGCCTTTTGCTTATTTACACTTTCTGTTTGCAAACTTAACCAGTTAGTTCCTTTTCCAAACTGAGAAGGATCATATGATTCTTCAATACAATGAAGAACTGCTTCTTTCATCACTTTTTGGTTGAAAGTTACTCTTGAAACATCTCCTCTGATCACTCCAGATGTTTCACTAAGAATTTTCTGATCTATCAATTCTTCGAGACGGTTGATCCCGGCCTTGCCATATTCATCTCTAATTTCTTCACGACTTGTTCCAGACTTTGAAAAGGCCAACAAAAGGATGAAAAGATAATCTTTATTGGCAAATAAAGTAGAAGTTTTGGGATCCAATACTGGTGTATCGTGATTATGAGAAAAGTAATTCTTAAAGGCCTTGGCCATGTCAGGATCCATTCTCGTCATGAAATCTTCTAATCTCTTTCCATTGCCTGTATTAACAAGAATATTGGTGACTACTGATAAACTTGGATTACCACTTCCATTCATGATCCTATTCAAAGTTGGGTAAGCAACATTTATTTTTTTTGAAATCTGAGGAAGTGAAAGATTTGGATAAGCTGAAGCATAGGTTTGCACCACCTGCTTTAGATCTAAACAAAGTTCTTTTTTACATTCACTTAAAGAGGCCACTGCGGCTTACTCCTTTTAGGTTTTGACGCATTATGCCTTAGAGTGGAAAAATATCCAGCAATTTCAATCAGATGAGTATTTCTTACAGAGTTTAAGTAGTTGATTTCACTTGTTTCTGGCTTGATTTAACTGGTCTAAAAGGCTGGCCTTATGAATTCCTGTCAGATTGGAAGCAATGGCCGTGAAGAAGCGCATAAGCCTTGAGATTTTAGGCCAATCCAGATCTTTTAAATAATATTCGCACATGGCCAGTTGATCAGATTCGGGCAAGGTTGAAACCGCAAGTTCACTTGGCTCATATAAATTGTCAACGGTCAGACGTAGTCCCTTTTCTTCTACAAAGTTCACAAGCTCTTTCAACTCTCCCCAATTTTCTCTCATAACAAGGTAATGCAAAGTTAGCTCGAGAGAACTTTTACCAGAGGCGAGTCTTTCTTTGTTGTACTCAACAAGAAGGTCAAGATTGTCGAGTACAATTTGTAACTTTCCATCAACACGAATTTTTGAATACAATTCCGGGTCAAGTGAATCAATAGAGATAATGATGTTCTTAACATTGATCTTATCCAGGGAGGCCTTGATTCTTGAATTGAGCCTCCAATGTCCATTAGTGGTGAAAGACCAGAGACAATCCGGATTCACAGAGGAGACTTGATCAATAAGTTTATAAGTGTCTTCTTGTATGAATGGCTCTCCTGAGAGCATTTCAACTTCTTTGATGTGAGGAAAGAACTTTTCATCTGCCTCTTTCCAAAAGTTGATTTCATCATACAGACCGTTTCTCATAGTCCATATATGACACATTTTACATCGAAGATTACATTTACCATTGAAGTTTGCCGTTAGCTTGAGCATAGGTCCGCTTTGGACTTCAGACAGGTCGACTGAATCCCAAAGAGTGTAATTATCTATACTCAAATGACAACTTGTTCTTTCGATTTCGGACTTACAGACCTTGATATCACCTGTAAGAAATTCTTTTCTCCAATCTCTCACGTATTGGTTATTCCAGATGTCTTCGACCTTATCTTCAAGGATATTACCTACAAAGTGTTCAGTTCCTTTTTGACGACAAATACCAACTCTTCCGTCTGGGTTGAAAATCATATTAGTAAAAGGAACGATACAGAAATGTTCAGGCAATCCATGCTTCGAGAACTCATTCAAGATCTCAAGTGGAGTCAAAAATGTGTTTTTCTTCTTCATGTTAAATACCCGAAATACTATAATCAACTTCTATAATACCGGATAATCGTCATGCACCAAAGCCAATCTGATGGTAAACTATTAAAAAACAAAGGGATAGGGCTTGAAGACCAATCGGAAAGAGGAAGAATACGAGCATTCCAAGACGAGTATCGATTGTCTCACGACGGCCGTGAGCAAATATCTCGCTCACGACTTTAAAATTAAAAATCCATGGTTTCTCGATAGCTCAAAATGGATGAATCACAATTTGTCGGATTCAGACAAAAAATCAAAAGAACCGATCGATATTGTATTGTTTGGTAGTTTCATCCAAAGATTTCTTGAAACAGGAAACCTTCCGAGTGGAGACTATCGCTTTTGGGCACTCTCCAGTGCTGTAAAAAAAGTATATACAGATCTACTAGGTTTTCCAGCTGAATCCATATCCATCATTCCTAGAAACAGTCTCTTCCCTCTAGGAGAAGAAAAACATCTCACAGGAGATACATTTGATCTAGTTCATGCAGGGAGAATTAGCCCTGTTAAAAATATGGAAATGTTTCTATTGTTCGCCTACTACCTTCAAAAAGATCACCAAGTGAAATGTCGTCCAGTTCTTTTCGGAGACTTTGATGATATCCAACATGATCACCATGGAAGAATTCTCCAAAAAGATTACAGACATTTCATTCAAACGATATGCTCATCACTTGAATGGGATATTGAACCAAAATTTATGGGACTTTATCCATCGAATGAATGGAGTCAGCACAAAGAACTCAATTCGCCTGTATATTGTACCTTTTCTACATATTCGAAAGAGGATTTCGGTGTATCTGTGGCCCAGGCCCAAGCAAATGGATGGCCTTTAATTTTATCTGCCTGGGGAGGACATCTCGACTGTTCAGGTCAAAATATCTACAAGATTCCTCTTGAAAGAATTGGCGAATCAATAGATGAACTTGTAGTCATCAAAGGAAAGGCCAGAGCATTGGCAAGAGACTTTGTCTCATCAAAAGAATCATTCATTTCTTCTGGGGTAGTTGAGCCTCCTCAGCTTCCAGCTCCTCTATCAGTTTCACAATTAGATCAAATAAGAAGAAAAGTTGTTTCTAAGTGGGGAAATGAAATTCAATACATCACAAGACAAATGACTGATCATTATGCTGACTCTCAAAAAGGACTTCTGTTTTTTCAGCAATTCAATAAACTATTTTCCATACAATGTGACTCACCTAAAACAATCCTTATACTTCATGACTTCAACCTCGAACTATACAATAAGCCAGATGAATACCTGAAAAAAATTGAACAGCTCGCATTTGAAATCTCATCACTGAAATCACACCTAGAAATAATGGTAAGTAGAGATGTGACAAAAAAGGCGGCTCTTGCCAAGCTCATGAAATCACAACAAATACTTCTCATAAATGATGAATATGCTAATAAAACCCAAAACGCCCTTTCTCTCATTATTCCTAGAAACATGATTGATGTCATAAAACTGAATTGAGTTCTACCTTAAGATAATCCAAAGCCATTTTGAATAGGCTTCAAACTATTTTTGTATGGAATAGTTGACATAAATAACGATTAATTAATTGCTGCAAGTTTTCGATAAGTTAAGAAAGGAAATAAGTTATTGAAGGTATTGTACGCCGAAGACAATCGCGAGATTGCCACGTTATTCATAGAGATCATCAAAGACAACTTCCCCGACTTCGACGTCATTCATGTTGAAAACGGAAGGAAGGCCATCGATTATCTTCAAAGTGATATTTTTGATCTTGTCATTAGCGATTACACCATGCCAGAGAACACTGGTGGTGATGTCCTCAATTACATGCTTGATAATGATCGAGAAGAGCCTTTCATTCTCATTACAGGAGAAAGAATCAAGCTACTCCCTGAATTCAAGGGAAAGACTCCAACAGATAAGATGAAATTTCTTAACAAGCCAGTAGATGAAGATGTACTGGTAGAGATCATCGCCCGAATGTTGAACATTGTAGGTAAGGAGATGGAGCCAGAAAAAAATAACATCGAAGGCGACGACTACGTACCTATTGAGATCACTAGAATTGGAAACTTCAATACTGCTCCCTGTGATTTTTATCTCAGCCTAAGTCAAAATAAAATGGTGAAAGTCATCAACAAGGGAGGCATTGAGGTTCAAGATATTATCAATAAGTATGAACCCAAAGGTGTGAAGAGCCTCTATATCATCAAGTCAGACTTGCAGATTATGAATGAGGCGATAACTGAAAGACTTGGACGGGTCATGGACTCTGGTGAAGATTTATCAAGTGCCTCTCGTATGGCCCTTGAAGGAGATGCAGTCCTCACGATCCAGGAACAATTACAGAATTTTGGAGTCAAAGATGATTATATCAACTATGCAAACAAAGTAGTTGATCATGTCATAGATACATATAAAACAGACAAAAACATAAATGAGATGATCAATCTTATCAAAAATTCAACAGATGGTTATCTGATTCAACATTCAATGATGACCTCATTCATGGCCAACATCATCATAAAAAACTCTGAATGGAGCTCTGTCACGAATCAGGAAAAGATTACAATGGCCTCCTTATTTCACGACATATCACTGGCAAACAGTAGCTATGAAGACGAAGAAACAAAATCTTTCCTGACTGGAATTAATGAAAACGAAACTGAAAAAGATTTTCTAAATCATCCTCAAAAATCGGTAGAGATGCTATCAAAAATACCTAATATGCCAGACCTATTTACAATCATACTTGAACATCATGAAAAACCTGACGGTAGTGGATTTCCAAGGGGGCTCAAGGCAAACAGGCTATCTCCTATGAGTTGCATCCTCATACTGGCCCATCATTTGGCAGACCTAATCCAGTTCAATCAAGGTGAATACAAAATCAACAACGAAATGATTGAATCCTTGAGAGAAAAGTATAATGATGGACATTTTCTGCAATTAATTGAATGTTTTAAATCAGCTTTGAATCCATTCTGATCATTTGAACATGAATTGAAATAGATGGGGATTCTTCCCGTCAAATCTCCAAATATATGCGTCTACAAGATAATGTGTGACATTGGGAAGGAACAAGAGACCACAAAGCGCTCCTCGCAACCACGAAGAATTTTGAATATACTGAATAGTCTCATGTGGAACAATCCATGCTCCAAAAGAAAACTGTAAAAAGATCAAATCCAGTAAGAATACCTGTACTACCGCGGCCATGAATACAAGCCCCCATGATTTCCAACCCGAAGTAATAAATTTTGCAACCGGCAGGCTCTCTTTGTGTTCAAGCTCGTATTTTTTATAACGATAAAGAGCGACAAGTGCCATATACGGCAAGGCATGAACCACAAGCAACAAATCCATTGCAAGGACATGTGTTGGGTTAAACCAAAAGAGAAAGATAAATGTAATAATGTTGGCGTATACCCAAACTATTTTACCAACAGGTACATCAACAACATTGGAAAAATGAAGCCAAGACCAACGAATCGTAGGCAAACCTACACCTATAGCAAGAATAATGAGTCCTATTTCTCTCCATGAAAAACCTGCAATTCCAGTGAAATATTGAGATGAAAGAAAAAACTCTCTAACATAGTCAGCATCTAGTCTAAATATAATCTCAAGATCTGGATGGGCCTGAAAATGCCATAAGAAAAAAGGCACAAAAAAACAACAGTTGATCATTACCCTGTCCCAAAAAGCCATTTTTTTAAAATGGTTTTCCTGAAGATCAGTTAATTCACCATGGTTAATTTTATGACGGGTCCTATAAAGACTGATGATGCCATAGAGTTGTTTCACCCCATGGTAATAAACCGAATAAAAAAGAAAGCGCAATAGAGCTTCTTTGGAAATGAATCCAAAAATAAAAATCACAACAAAAGAAACCAATGGTAGTAGCAACCAAAACTTTCTTTCATGAGTTTCCATGGTTTCACTATCGAACACTGTTCTATAAAGAGTCGACCAAGCATGTGCGCCGTCGAAAACAATTTCCATTACAAACCACCAGTATAAAGGTGCGATGGCCCAGAACGTGTGGAGTTCATTTTCAGTTTGGAAAGGAATGAAAACCAAGACAAGACATGTCAGCAAATACGGCGACGTAAGAAACAAAAGATCAAATGTTGCATTCTTATACCAATGAGATTTCATAGATTTTCATTATAACATTGGAATACTCAGGATCTAAGTGTTTGATATAATTTAACAACAATTTGTCGCTGTAGAAATTACTCGACTAATTCTCACGGTGAAAATGAGTATCTTCCTGTAATCACATTTTCATTGATCGATACTCTCACCATGAAAAATGAAATTCATTTGAACATTTTTCAGAGCATTTTCATGCTACAAAACAATTGTCTTTATTCGGGGGAATAAAAAATGGGACTTTGTTCAATAGAAGAAGTTCATCTAGACGTCATTCAACCTGTGCTCAGAAATGATCACATTGAAGGTCTGGTTGAATCTTTCGCGCAAGTAGCACACGATATCAAATCACCACTAGCTGTTCTCGATACTATAGTCGCCACCTCAAGAGCGATGAAAGAAAATGAACGTGATCTGGTTCTTTCCGCAATAAAAAGAATCAAGAAAATTTCGAGTGATGTTCTCAATAAGAGAAAAAACATCATTGAATCAAATGAAGAGCTCTCTGTCATCAATGTCAGCCAATTGATCACTCCCCTCGTTCAGGAAACAATTCATCTTATGAATGGAGTTCCTGGAATTGTAATCAACGGGAATGACTTCTTGATGAACAGAGAGTTGGCCATAACTGTACGCCCGACAGAGTTTAAGAGGGCCGTCTGCAACATCATCAACAATTCAGTGGAATCACTTGAAGGCTCGGGCTTTGTTGATGTCGATCTCCATGAGAGAGAAGGCGAAGTCCTCATCTCTGTAATTGATAACGGGAAAGGAATCCCCAATCAATTGATAAAGAGGCTCGGTACAGAAAAACTTACTTATGGAAAAAAAGATGGAAACGGCATTGGGCTTTATACAGCTAAGAATGTTGTTGAAAAATATGGAGGACGTTTGGAAATCACCAGCAGACTAGGAAAAGGAACCAAAATTGATATTTGGATGCCTACCTTTTGCGTTGGAGAACTTTAAACTTCCAAGAAGGATGTCCATTTTCTGAAGGGTGGTCTTCAGACTCTACGACATCCCAATTCTCAGTATCGATCCGAGGAAAAAACGTATCTGCTTCGCCAACAAAATCAACCTCGGTCAGATATATTCTTTGAGCAAGGGGAAGTGATTGTTTATAAATTTCTCCGCCGCCAACAATCATTACCTCTTGCTCACCTGCTTCCTTCGCCACGCCAACGGCCTCTTCTAAAGAAGAGGTCACAAGGCATCCTTCCACAACGTAGTCAGCATTCCTAGTTACAATAATTGTCGTTCTTCCAGGTAATGGTTTACCGATAGATTCAAATGTTTTTCGACCCATGATCATATGATGACCCATAGTGGTCTGTTTAAATTTTTTCAAATCTGCAGGGAGATGCCAGAGTAGTTGACCTTTATTTCCAATTTCTCCGTTATTTCCAACAGCTACTACGACAGAGATCATCAAACGGCTACCTCACCCTTGATATGCGGATGGGCTTCATAACCGACAAGTTCGAAATCATCATAACTAAACTCAAAAATATCTTTTACTTCAGGATTGATCTTCATTTGCGGTAATGGCAATGGTTCTCGACTCAATTGAAGCCTAGTCTGATCAAGATGGTTTGAATATAGGTGAGCATCCCCTAGTGTATGAATGAACTCTCCAAGTTCGTAGCCACAAACTTGCGCAACCATCATCGTGAGAAGGGCATAACTAGCAATGTTGAAAGGAACACCTAGGAAAATATCAGCAGAACGTTGGTAAAGCTGACAAGAAAGTTTGTTATTAGCGACATAAAACTGAAAAAACGCATGACATGGTGGCAATGCCATCTTGTCAATCTCACCAGGGTTCCAAGCAGAAACAATATGGCGTCTGGAATCTGGATTCTCTTTGAGACCTTTGATTAAATTCGCAACCTGATCAACGGTCGTTCCATCCGGCCGCATCCAATCTCTCCACTGGGCACCATACACACGACCAAGGTTGCCATTCTCATCGGCCCACTCATCCCAAATGCGAACTTTATTCTCCTTGAGATAAGCAATATTAGTATCACCTTTTAAAAACCATAAAAGTTCGTGAATGATTGAACGCAAGTGACATTTCTTTGTTGTGACAAGAGGAAAACCTTCTGAAAGGTCGTATCTGGCTTGATAACCAAAAACTGAAAGAGTACCAGTTCCGGTACGATCAGCCTTTTCAGTCCCGTTTTCCAAAACGTGACGCATGAGATCCAAATATTGTTTCATGAATGTCCCTCCGTGAATGACTTTGTGTGGTGTGTGTACTGCTATTTTAGAGGGCTTTGATATTAGTGTAAATCGAACAATGCTTATAATATCTATCTTGAGTATTCAGTATAAATCTTATTAAAATATGAAAACATATTTTCAAAAGGTTAAGGATGATCAGAACGAAAGTTGGAATGGACCAGCTCTCAAATAACATAGAGTGGCAAAAAAAGATCGAAGGAAATGTCGCTTATTTGTGCCATTCCGCCTCAATGGATTCAGAGTTCAATTTCGGTCCAGATCGATTGGTGGAATTATTTGGAGATAGGCTCGTCAAATTTTTTGGACCTCAACACGGATTTGTCAGTGATGTTCAAGACAACATGATTGAAACTCGCGACTTCGTTCACACTTATTACCAACGTCCCATAGTTTCGCTCTACTCTGATGACAGAAAACCAAGTGCAGAACAACTCTCCGGTATCGATACTTTTGTCATCGATCTACAAGATGTAGGTTCGCGGGTTTACACCTATATTCACACCATGGCTTTAGTTATGCAGGCCTGCGCAGAAGCAGGCATTAAAGTCGTAGTCCTTGATCGTCCCAACCCGATTGGTGGTGTGGAGATCGAAGGTAATCTTCTCGAACCAGGTTATGAATCATTCGTTGGCCTCTACCCTATTCCTATGAGACATGGAATGACGATGGGAGAGATGGCCCTGTGGTGCAATAAATTTCAAAACATTAACTGTAATCTGACAGTGATTCCAATGGAAGGTTGGAGAAGAAACATGCAGTGGGATGATACCGGGCTATGCTGGGTCAATCCTTCTCCAAATCTTCCGACATCAATCGGAACTCTTGTCTTTCCAGGAACAGTTCTACTTGAAGGAACCAATTTAAGTGAAGGCCGTGGTACAACACGGAGTCTTGAACTCATTGGTCATCCAAAAATTGAAGCTTGGAGTTTTTATGACAAGATCAAAAATGATCTGGTCAAATCCGGACTTGAAGGCTTCAAACTGAGGCCTATGCAATTTTTCCCCATGTTTCAAAAGCATGCAGGTAAAGCTTGTGGTGGTTTTCAAATCCATCCTACTGATCCAGATACGTTTCGACCTTGGCGTCTCGGACAATTCTTGATTCACCTTTTCATTAAAGAGCTTGGTTCAGATTTCGAATGGAAAAGTGATGGCTATGAGTATCAATTTGATCGTCCTGCCATCGACTTTATCAATGGAACTGACAAAATCAGAAAATGGTGTGAAGAAAGTGGTGACGTCAAAGAGCTGAATGTACTAGAAGAAGAGGGAATGAACGACTTTTTAGCTATGCGAAAAGAAGTTCTTCTGTATTAAGCACTCCGTCATTAAAACCTCATCTTTTTTCTCGGCTTTCCCTTTACATATAAAGATGGCTTGTTAATGTATTTATGTTTAAAAAATCATAAATTCTAATAGTTTATCCATACCTACAGGAGACAAGTATGTTCAAGAAACCAACAGGTAAACTCCTTGCCATCATGGCCCTTCCATTTTTGCTGGCCACCGGATGTGTCAAAGAGAAAAAAACAGAAACTAAAACAGCAACAGCAACGAAAAGTGCAGCAGCCCCATCATCTGATGAAATTGTGATCGGCGCTGTTTTTCCAATGACTGGAGCAATTGCCACTTACGGACAAGAGTCAGTAAATGGAATCAAGATGGCACTTGATAAGATCAATGCCGAAGGTAAGCTTTCTAAGAAGATCAGACTTATCGTTGAAGACAACAAAGGTGAGCCAGTTGACTCTTCAAACGCAGTTAGAAAGTTGATCAATATCGACAATGTACATGCGATCATTGGTTCAGTGGCCTCATCAAACACATTGGCAGGAGCTCCAATTGCTCAAGAAAACCAAGTTCCTATGATGACACCTGCTTCAACGAATGAAAAAGTGACAGAGACTGGTGATTTCATTTCAAGAACATGTTTCACCGACAACTTCCAAGGTGTTGTGATGGCAAAATTCGCCAAGGAAACACTTGGAAAATCTAAGGCGATTATCATCATAGACAACTCTTCAGACTACTCAAAAGGTCTTGCTAAAGTCTTCTCGGAAGAATTCGTAAAGATGGGCGGAGAAATTCTTGGTAGTGTTGACGAGTATACTTACACTCAAAAAGACACTGACTTCAGATCACTACTTAGAAAAGTTAAAAGAATTAATCCTGATGTGATTTTCCTTCCAGGTTATTACACAGAAGTTGGTTTGATGCTCAAACAAGCCAGACAACTTGGTATCAATGTTCCATTTCTTGGTGGAGACGGTTGGGATTCACCTAAGCTACAAGAGCTTGCTGGTCCAGAGGCCATCAAAGGAAACTACATCTCTTCACACTTTTCAGCAGACGATAAAGATCCATCTGTTCAAAAATTTGTTCAAGAGTACGAAGCAAACTTTAAACAAAAGCCGGGCGCTATGGCAGCACTTGGTTATGATGGAATGCTTGTCATGGCCGACGCTCTCTCTCGTGCTGGTGAGCTTTCAAGAGAAAACATCAAGAAAGCAATTACTGCAACTGCTAACTTTACAGGTATCACTGGTAACATCACTATCGATGCCAACAGAAATGCCAAGAAAAGTGCAGTCGTTCTAGAAACCACTCCAACCGGAATGGTTTTCAAACAAAAAGTTAATCCATAATTCAATTGGGCCCCGACATGGGGCCCTTTCGAAGGACCCGCAAGTATGAGTGATAACCTCACCTATTTCTTTTATGATCTCTTCCAATATCTGGTAAATGGTCTGGCACAAGGCTCGATTTATGCCTTGATTGCTCTTGGCTACACCATGGTTTACGGAATTATCAAACTTATCAATTTCGCCCACGGTGAATTCTACATGATTGGAGCTTTCATCGGTTTCTACTGCCTGGTTTCAGGGATGCCTCTTTGGATGGCCTTTCCTGCCGCCATGATCGGAGCTGGTCTAGTCGCAGTACTGGTCGAAAAAGTTGTCTACCGACCTATTCGTCATGCAGGGAGAATTCCAGCATTGATTACAGCTCTTGGAACTTCATTATTGTTTCAGTATCTGGGACAAGGAGTGATCGGAGCTGATCCCAAGGCTTTTCCTACTGCGATTGCAGAAAAAACCTACATGATTGGAGAAGTCATAATTACACGAACACAAATCATCATCATGGTTGTTACTTTTGTCCTGATGGTGCTCCTTTACTGGTTGGTTAATCACACCAAAACAGGAAAGGCCATGAGGGCAACCAGTTTCAATATGAATGCTGCTGAACTCATGGGTATCAATACAAATAAAATTATTTCATTCACCTTTTTCATCGGAGCTGCACTTGCAGGAGCTGCCGGGGTACTGGTTGGAATGTACTATAATACGGCCGAGCCAATGATGGGACTTATCCCTGGACTCAAGGCCTTCATTGCTGCTGTTCTTGGTGGAATTGGAATCATTCCAGGTGCTGTTATCGGAGGACTCGTACTCGGTGTAGCAGAAAACTTGGTTGTTGGTTTCTGGATTTCAACCTACAGAGATGCCATTGCATTCGCCATCTTGATCCTTATTCTTTTGATCAAGCCGGCAGGTATTCTTGGTAAAAACAGAAAGGAGAAAGTCTGATGGATTATCTCGCGCACCTTGCACTCAATACCGGAATTTTTATTATCCTAGCTGTGAGCCTGAACCTGATCAATGGAATCTGTGGTCAATTCTCACTAGGGCATGCTGGGTTTTGGGCGGTCGGTGCCTATACGGGAGCTGCTTATGGTGTATTCCTTGCTCCTGAAGCACTACCTGACTTTATTAATCTGTTCATCAGTTGTGGAATTGGTTTCACCGTAGCGGCACTCAGTGGTCTCTTGATTGGTGTCCCCTGTCTGAGACTTCGGGGTGATTATCTTGCCATTGCTACACTTGGATTTGGTGAAATCATCAGAATTCTGATCATGAACATGGATGTAGTTGGAGGACCAAGAGGTTTCACCAACATTCCAAACTGGTCGAACCTTTTTTGGGTTTATTTCTGGGTAGTAGTTACCATCGTCTTTTGTGCCAATCTCCTCAGAGGTACCCATGGACGTGCTATCATTTCCATTCGAGAAGATGAAATAGCCGCTGACTCCATGGGGATCTACACTTTCAAATATAAAACACTCGCATTTGTTATTGGTGCAGGATTTGCTGGACTGGCGGGTGCACTTTTTGGACATGCCCAACAATTCCTTCATCCAAACGGATTCACATTCATGTGGTCAGTTATCATCCTACTGATGATCATTCTTGGGGGACTGGGATCAATTACAGGTGCCATTGTAGGGGCCATCATACTAACAATACTTCCTGAAATGCTTCGCTTCATGGGAGAAACAGTTTCACAATGGAGAATGGTCATTTACTCTATTCTCCTTATCTGTCTGATGCTTTGGAGACCTTCTGGAATTTTTGGAAAGCATGAATTCAACATTCTCAAATTCTTCAAGAAAAATGAGGAGGCCACCTCATGACAACACCAATTCTCGAAACACAGGGACTAACCATGAAGTTCGGCGGTCTCGTGGCCGTCAATAACTTCAGTATGCAGATGGGTGACACTGATCTGGTTGGAGTCATCGGCCCAAATGGAGCCGGAAAAACCACCATCTTCAATATGATCACTGGCATCTATGAACCGACAGAAGGTGATGTCAGGCTTTCTGGTACTTCTTTAGTCGGAGAACATGTCGCACTTATCACTCAAAAAGGAATTGCCAGAACATTTCAAAATATTCGTTTATTTAAAGATCTTACTGTTCTGGACAATATCAGACTCGCTGGTCATTACAGAATGAACTATGGCCTGTTTGCGAATATCTTCAGAACAAAAAAATTCCATGAAGAAGAAGCAAGATTGAAAGAAGAGGCCATCAAGCTTTTGAAAATTTTCAAACTCGAAGACAAGATGGATCACTTAGCAAAAAACCTTCCGTATGGAGAACAACGCCGTCTTGAAATTGCAAGAGCTTTGGCCACAAAACCCAAGGTTCTTCTCCTTGATGAGCCAGCTGCAGGTATGAACCCAAATGAAACAGCTGATCTTACCAAACTGATCAGATGGGTACGAGATGAGTTTCAAATTGCCATTCTGCTTATTGAGCATGACATGAGGCTTGTCATGGAAGTTTGTGAAAGAATCTACGTTGTAGATCACGGCGAATTGATTGCTCAAGGAAACCCATCAGAAATTCAAAACAACCCAAAAGTTATTGAGGCCTATCTCGGAACTCAAAGCGAAGAGGAAGGTGAACAATGAGTTCGGCATTGCTTGAAATCAAAGATATGCATGTTCACTATGGTGCAATTCACGCCATTCAGGGAATCAATATCAAAGTTAATCAAGGTGAAATCGTCACTATTCTGGGTTCCAATGGAGCAGGAAAGACAACGACACTTCACTGTATATCAGGACTGGTTCCAATCTCTAGCGGTGAAATCCTTTTCGATGGTAAACCGATTCACACATTTCCGGCCCACAAAATAGTTGCAGAAGGTGTAGCCCAGTCTCCCGAAGGACGAATGGTATTCCCAGACCTCACAGTTCAGGAAAATCTAGAAATGGGGGCCTATCTTCGAGAAGACAATCACAAGGTCAAAGAAGACCTTGAATATATGTTCAAACTTTTTCCAAGATTACTTGAGAGAAAGAAACAATATGCAGGTACTCTTTCTGGTGGTGAGCAACAAATGCTCGCTATCGCCAGAGCGTATATGGCCAACCCAAGACTTCTTTTACTTGATGAACCGAGTCTAGGTATCGCCCCAATTTTAGTACAGGCCATATTTGATGCCATTGTTGAGATCAACAAGCACGGAACAACTATTCTACTGGTTGAACAAAATGCCTTTGCGGCCCTGAAGATTGCTCATAGAGCTTATGTAATAGCAACTGGTGAAATGTTCATGGAAGGACCAGCAGATGAACTCATTAAGAATGAAGAAATTCAAAAAGCCTACTTGGGCCATTAGAGGAATTTATGGACGAAAAAGATCTTCAAGAAGCTATTGAGCTTTTAAAAAACGCAGTTAATGAATCAAATGTTAAAAATCAACGATATGTTGATCTCACTCTTGTACCAGCTCCAGAAAGACCGAAATATCAAAAAGCTCTACTCGTCACACGTACCATGGTTGAGCATGGGAAAATAAGTGAAGAAGAACTCAAACTGAGACTTGGAATCTAAATGGCTAACCACGAGGATCCACGAGCGCCCAAAATTGTTTTAACCGGTGGCCCAGGTGGTGGGAAGACTACGGCAGCTGATCTATTCAGGAGAGAACTTGGAGAAAAAGTTGTAGTTGTGCCTGAAGCAGCGACTATGCTCTTTAGCGGAGGATTTCCAAGAACTAGGGAACATGATGCTGTCAGATATGTCCAGCAAGCCATTTATCATGTTCAAACAAATATTGAATCAGTTCAAACGGCTCTCTATCCAGAAAGAGTTCTTCTTTGTGACAGAGGAACAGTAGATGGTGGTGCCTATTGGAAGAATGGAGAAGCTGACTTCTTTGAATTTCTTGGTACTACACTTGAGGAAGAACTCAAAAGGTACGACGCTGTTATATTCTTTGAAACAGCGGCCATTGGTAATATGAGTATTGAAGGTGGTAACCCTTGTCGAAATGAATCAATTGACGAGGCCATCAAACTTGATAGTAAGCTCAAAGCTTTGTGGGAACAACATCCCAACTTTACTCACGTTAAACATAATACATCTTTCACAAAAAAAATCATGACTGGTCTTTGGGCCATCGAAGAAGTTCTTAAAGGACTTTGACAGAGGTTTTCGTTGAGCAAAATTCTTTTGATTGAGAACAATGATAAACTCGAAACCATCTATACGATGAACCTTGTTTTATATCTAGGGGCAGACTACATCACAGTCAACAATTTCGAAGAGGCAATCGAGCTCATATCCAAAGAGCCGCTTATTTCATTGATAATTACAAAAGATGTACTCCCTGAACAAAATATCGCTCTCAATATCAAAAACTATCTGGATGAAGTTGGTAAACAAGATATGCCTTTGATCATTCTTGGAGATCAACACAAAATCATGAATCTCAGAGATAACCATTATGTCATAGACTCTCCAACTAACATCAAATCAATATTGAAAATTTCAGCAGACCTTCTAGGTATTACTGCTGCTGACATGGCCGAAGTGGAAATGCCAACCTACTACCCAGTAGATATTGATCATTTTTTGATTATTGAAAAAACAGTCTGTGATGTTTACCTTCAGCAAAAAAATCCGAAAGGTTCAGGTCTACGTTACATAAAGAGAATCATGAAGGATTATAAATATCCCCATGACATTATTCGGGAATTCAAAGAACAAGGAATGACTCATCTCTACATTCTCTCTGATTACAGACTCGAATTCATCAATGCCATGACAAATGATTTCATTGATGTCATGAAATCTGAAGAAGCAACTGCAATTCAAAAAATGGCCGCGACTGGTAGAGTTCAACAAATCTTCAATGAAAAATTCAATGCCGAAGGTTTTACTGAAGAAGCAGAAAGAGTTGCTAAAGAAGCTATTCAGTCAATCCAGTCAATCATCTCTTCAACCAAGAACCTCAAAGAGCTATTGGACAATCTCCTCGCTAATCAAAATTCTCATATGTACATTCACTGTCAATCCATTGCATATGTTGCAGACAAAGTCATCGACAACATGGAATGGGGCAGTCAGGAACAGAAAGAGAAATTAAACTTCATTATCTTCTTACATGACTCTCTCTTGAAAACAGATGTTGAAGCGAGAATATCATCTCAAGAAGAATTAGACGGTTCTAGACTAGATGATGAGGCCAAAGAACGCGTTAATACACATGCAGCAAAGATTTCTGCTCAACTTCAAGAACTAAGTCATCTTCCATTTGGAGCAGATACTATTATTATGCAACATCACGGCTCTCGTAATGGCATAGGTTTTGTTGCTGAACCTCCCAACAACCTCTCCCCGCTTGCAATTGTCTTTTTTGTCTGTGAACAATTCATCAACATGATACTAGATTCAGATATGACCAAAACAGATCCTCAAGAATTACTTGAAAAAATACATTTCAGACACAAAAAGAAAGATAAATTTACAAAGGTTGTCGATGCCTTGGCGGCAGTTAATTGGGGCTACTGATTTTTTTCGTCGTTTAGAACTCGATACTCGGCTTCTAGAACAACTCCAGGATTAGCTTTTGATCTTTTTTGAGTTCCCTCAGTTTGGAAATCATTGGCATTTGCATATTCGGCAGAACGTGACTTGATTTCTTCAACCATACGATACCCACGCCAAACACTACGAACAAAAAGAAACAGAAAATATATGAAAAGGGCCTTAAAAATAATTGCCATCATGTATGCATCCTCTGGACCGGAGTTAACCACGTCCCTTGTAAAAGACCAATCTTTTTTGAGGATGTGCTGCCTCAAACTTCGACTTAGTCCGAACAAAATGGTATATATTCGTGTTTCGTCAACCCTACTTAACCATATTTCAAGAAGATAAAGGAATTGACTATGGGCGACAATAAACCAAAAGCTATCCACTGGGCCGATATTACTGCTGAGCGTGTCATTCGCGAAAAAGGTGATAAAGACAAATACACTGTCGCTTCAGGGATTACTCCTTCTGGTGTTGTTCACTTTGGTAACTTCAGGGAAGTTATCACTGTAGATTTTGTAGCAAAGGCACTAAGAGACCGAGGCAAGGAAGTTCGTTTTATTTTCTCATGGGATGATTACGATACATTCAGAAAAGTTCCACTCAATATGCCTAACCGAGAAGAGTTGGAAAAATTCATGTTCCAACCGATTGTCGATACTCCAGACCCATTTGGAGAGCACGAGTCCTATGCTGCTCACCATGAAAAGAGCTTTGAGCAACAACTGGATAAAGTAGGTGTTTCTGTCGAGCCAATCTATCAAGCAACAAAATATAGAGCTGGTACTTATAAGGCCGGAATTAAGGCCGCACTTGAAAAAAGAGATGCCATCGCGGCCATATTGAATGAACACAGAAGCCAACCATTGGCTGCTGACTGGCAACCAGTATCTGTTTACTGTGAGAAATGTAACACCGATAACAAAATTAAAGATATGAAATACAGTGACGGAAAACTTGCTTACTCATGTGATCATTGTGGTCATACTGGAGAGGAAGATCTTGAAACAACATCAAGAGTAAAGCTTCCATGGCGAGTTGACTGGCCAATGAGATGGGCCTACGAACAAGTAGACTTTGAACCAGGTGGTAAAGATCATTCTTCCCAAGGTGGTTCTTATACTACCGCTAAGGAAATCGTAAAACTTTATGACTGGCAAACTCCAGTCTATCTCCAGTACGACTTTGTTTCTATTAGAGGAGCTGGTGGGAAAATGAGCTCCTCAACTGGAAATATCATCACTGTAAATGATGTTCTAAATGTTTATGAACCAGAGATGGTTAGATGGATCTTCGCTTCTTACAAGTCAAATGTTGATTTCTCTGTAAGCTTTGATCTAGATGTAATCAAGACATATGAAGATTACGACAGACAAGAAAGACTGGCCTTTGGTGTTGATCCAGGAAACGAAAAGAAAGTAAACATGGCCAAGAGAGTGTTTGAGCTTTCTCAAGTTGGTGAGATGCCAGAAGAGTGTCCGATTCAACCTTCATTCAGACACCTCTGCAACATCTTACAGATCAATGACGGCGACATTAGTAAGGCCAGAGAAGCCTATGCTGACCAGATTAAAACTCCAAGAGATGAGAGACGTTTCAGTGAAAGAAGCCAGTGTGCACTTTTCTGGTTGAAAACTTATGCTCCTGAAGACTTTAAATTTCAGGTTAATTCTCATATTCCAAGTCTTGAGTTGAATGATAAGCAAAAGAGCTTTTTGACGGCTTTTAAATCTTTTCTCTCATCAAATTGGGACACTTTGCAGACTGACAAAGATCTTCATGAAAAAATGTATGAAATCATTCATGAGGTTGAAATTGAACCTTCAGATGCATTCGCGACTCTATACGAACTTCTGATCAGCAAAGAAAAAGGGCCGAAACTCGCTGGCTTTATTCGAACAATCGGAAAAGATAGAGTGCTAGCTCTCATTCCTTAAGTTATTTTTTCTCTTTTCTATCGGCCTCGGCGTAATATGACTCTTTGTATGTCGCCAAGGCCCTCTCTCTCATCTTTTCAGGACACTTTGAAAGAAGTTGAACTCCATCCACCAGCTCCTTACCCATTTTCACATCATTGATCGCCATCGCAGTAATTTCCACTGATGAACAAACTCTAGAAATCTCTTTATTATAAACTTTATTATAATGTCTTGTGAGTGACTTTCTCGTTCCCTTATAACAGTAATTCAAATGTTCGGAGTTTGAGAGCTTGAAACTACCTGCATGTTTCATAGCAAAGTCAGAGGTTCGTTTTTTGTTACAATAAAGCTTGGCCACATTTGCCTTATAATGCCGTTGAAGTGGAGCTGGATCAATATTGACAATATTGCACTTCTCAAGACTCTTGACCAAGGTTGGGTCAAATTTCATGTCTGTATTATTGAGTGAAGCCTGCCCTTTGACATAGCCTTTAGTACATTGAATTTTGAGCTGATCTGTATACGCCTGCGTATAAACAGCTTTATATTTAGGAGGTCCAAAATGAGCATTACCCGCGCAGTTTGGTGCATTGACATCTGCTTTGGAATCCATCCATTTCTTAGCTGCGTTTCTTGCTTCTTTTGCCGAACTTTCAGTCGAACAGTTATCTCGTACATATGTTGAACATGAACTAAGTCCAATAAACGCCAATAGTAATAAAAGCCTCATCATCGCCCCTTAAAATGTTGATTTAAAAACTTTTCGGCTAATGGATTCAGGGACTTGAATGAGCCCTTTTATCCGACAGTTTTAATCAAGCTGCAATGCCTGCAAATTGATAATCCAAACTTTTCTGATAAACTTTTTAGATTATGGAGGCACAATGAAGAAAGGTGAATATACGGTAGAACCAAAGCCGTTTATCAAATGGATTGTACTCAATCCAAAACTCTCAATGCTAGTGGTATTGATAACTCTGGCCGTATTGACCCCTGGAATTTTCAAAATTCACTCAATGTATTCACCAAGAATTTGGTTTGGCAAAGATCATGCTGAAATCAAAAAACTCAATCAATTTGAAAAAACATTTGGAAACGATCAGTCTATTACTTTTGCACTCCATAATGAAAAGGGCGTTTTCAATGAAGAAACGCTAAGGGCCATTTCTCAACTGACAGATGACGTCTGGAAACTTCCAGATATAATTCGTGTTGAATCCATGACCAATTATAATTTCATCGACAGCTCGGAAGATGAAATCAATATTGACTCTCTCCTACCTGAAGATTTTGAATTCACTGAAGAAAATATAAAGAACCTTCGTGAAAAAACAATGAAAGATGAAGTCGTTCCAGACTACTACATTTCAAATGATGGAACACTTGCATTGATTCATGGTTACTTAAAGCCAAGTTTTGATGAAGAACCTGCATATGCAGAAATTGTTGAGGGCGCTGATGCTCTTGTGAAAAAATATGAAAAGGACCATCCAGACTTTCATATTTATACAATCGGTGACGCTTCGGCCAACGATGCCTTCCGACGCATCTCAATCAATGACAACAAAGTCATGCTGCCAATTATGTTTACTTTCATCATTCTTTTGATGTTCTGGATGTATCGCACCTTCAAGTCAATTATTCTCCCCATTATTTTGATTGGAATTACAATCCAGGTAACATATGGCGTACTTGGATATCTGGACATAACATACAATGCTCTCTTATCTGCAATCCCTGGAATCCTGCTGGCCATTTGTATAGCTGACTCTGTCCACATTCTGACCAGTATCCACCACTATAAGGCAGAAGGATTCAATGGAAAGCAATCTCTATTGATGTCGCTTACTAAAAACCTGCAACCAACATTACTGACCAGTATCTCTACGACAATAAGTTTCTTTTCAATCACTATTACTGACATTCAGCCAGTAAGTGATCTTGGACTAACGGCAGGTATAGGAACTCTCTTTGCCTGGTTCTTCACATACTTTTTCATCGGAGGCCTCTATTCATTTTTGGCAAAAGGTGAAATCTCTACACCTTGTGTTTATTATAAAGACGATACTGGTGAAGAAGATACGGCCATCGTTTCAAAAGTATTTGCCCGTCATGCGGCTGAATGGGTCAACAAATATAAAACATGGATAGTCGTTTTATTTGCAATCAAGCTTGTGGCCACCGTCATGATTGCACTCACAGGAGAAGTAAACAGTGATCCGATGAAATACTTCGGTAAACAAGTACCAATCAGAAAGAACTATGATTTCACTGCAACCAAAATGAATGGTATGCGAGGAATTGATCTTGTAATCGACTCAGGAAAAGAAGATGGAATTAAATCTCCCGAGTTCCTTAAAAAGGTTGATGCCTTTTCAAAATGGCTTGAAAGTGAACCTGAGGTCACAAATACCAAGTCAGCTTTGGATATCATTAAAAAAATGCATCAAACATTGAATAATAATGATTCCAAATTCCACTCAATTCCAGACAGACAAGAAACTGTTGCAGAGGTTCTTTTTCTATACCAGATGGGACTACCACAGGGAATGGATCTCAATAATCAAATTTCTCTGGACAATAGGAAACTACGGTACAGAGTCATATGGAAAATTGAAACGAGTAAAGAAAGTGAAGCCAAATCCAAATATATCTTGGAGAAGGCACCTGACTTTGGCTTGAGTGTTGATACTGGTGGGAATGTGCCAATCTATATTCAAATGAATACGCAAGTTGTAAAAAGCTTCTTCTCTTCCATGACCATGGCCATCGGACTTGTCAGTTTACTTCTCTTATTTGTCTTCAAAGACTTGTTCCTAGCAGGGTTGGCAATGTTTCCAAACATCATTCCTTTGACAATGGGAGCTGCAGTGATGGCCTTGGCAGGAATTTACATTGATATTGGAACCAGTATGGTTTGTTCTGTCTGCCTCGGTATTGCAGTTGACGATACTATTCACTTCGTTTCCAGCTATAAAAACTACAGAGCAAATGGACTAGATGCCTATGAAGCGATTATAGAAACCTTCTCAATTACTGGAAAAGCGCTTGTTTCAACGACAATGCTCTTGGTGATCGGTTTTGGAGTTTTCATCTTTGCTGACTTTGTTCCAAACAGAAACTTTGGAATTTTTTGTTCGATAATTCTTCTCTATGCATTGATCACAGATTTACTTTTTTTACCGGCACTCTTGCTTCAATTCGACAGCAAAAGAAAGAGCGGTTCTCAATCAAAAGAACCTGCACTCTCCCAGGCCTGATTACAAGATTACGGAGGTGGTAATTGACCACCACCTCCATTTGTACCTGGCGGTGGTGGAGGTGTACTACCGGGGGGTGGAAAACCTCCAGGCGGGGGACTACCAGGAGGAGGATAACCACCTGGTGGTGGACTACCTGGTGGTGGATAACTTCCAGGAGGTGGTGGATAAGCACCATTTTGTCCTCCAGGAGGAGGCATCATTCCCCCCCCAACAGGTGGAGTGCCTATTGGGTTTGGGTTTCTTCTGTCGTCTCTTCGACCTCTTTTAAAGTCTTGACGCTTATCTTTCCTAACTCGTAATCGGCTCGGCTCTCCGGGGCCTTTATCACCAGGACGATTCATTTTAGAATTCATCCCCTCACGGGCCTTAACTCTTTTTCTCATCTGATCAGGAGATTTTCCCTCTCTACGTTGAACTTGTTGAAAGGCCTGTTTTATTTTTCTGAAATTATTCCACTTTTTAAATTCAGGTTTTTTATCAAAAGGTTTTGGTGTTCTTCTTTGTATACTCTGCTGAAGTGAAGCCTTTCCTCTTTGTCTTTCTTTTCCAATATCTTTTCTATAGAAGCCTATGTTTTTTGTATCTCTACCTGTTGTGTCCCAGTTCAATTTTTTTGCCCAAGGAAGTTTTGAGGGTTCTGACATTTGTCCATCTCTATTGATGAATACTCCTTGTCCACCAGGAATATCAGCATGATCATTACGCTCAAAATTCATTGCAGTGACTTTCCCCTCATCTACATAAGCATAAAGATCCCCGGCTTCAACACCTTTACCATGAGCAATCATGAACTTAGTCCCTCTAACACCAATTGAGACATTATCAGTTCGAACTTCAAGATCATTTTTTTTGTTTTTATTGATGAATTGAATCAAAGAAGTACCGGCTTTTTGATAGAAACTTAGATAAGCTCCATTCTTTGACTTTGAAGACCCCATAACCTTTTCTAAGGTGATTGATGAATCGCTTGATAATTTCATTTTACTTGAATTTAAAAAACTGATAATCGCTAGTGATTTGCTTCCAGTTTCAATTATGTCACCTTCATATAGTGATTCACCTCTAAGCATTGAACGCTCAGAACCTTTTCTCACGATCGTGACATCGCCTTTTTTGTAGAACAGCTTGGCAATCTCGTCTTTACCAAAAGTCATGATTGGGAAACATAAGAGAGAAAAAATAATGAATTTGAACATAAAAGTTCCTTAATTAACTACATAGAGGAAACATGTGAGATCATCAGGATTTCTGATTTTTGCAGATTCATCCATCATTTGAGTTCGGGCAAGATTAACAAGACTGGCAAGTCTGTTTTCAGACTCCCCACTTGAGATTTCACCTGTAATTACTTCTGTTGTCAGATTTGCGGAAAGACCATCAGTGCTTATTAGAATGACATCACCTTTTTCAACTTTTTGTTTACAGCTTACTTCAACTCTATAGTCTCCAAAACCGAGAGCATTGGTAATGACATTACTTTCCTCATGAACGAGCGCTTTTTCTTCTGTAATCAAGCCAGATTCAACTCCATAACCAGTAATTGAATCGTCGATTGTTCTGAATCTGAAAACACCTTTGGAGTTCATTACCAGGCCAAAGGAGTCACCAATGTTAAAAAATCTAACGTAATTTTTACTGAATTCACAGATGGTGAGTGTCGTTCCCCCCATATCATCAGATTTTGTAATCTTTTCATTGATCTTATCGATACTGTCGAGAATTATTTCACAAACAGGTTTTGTATCATGATATTTTTTCAGTTGAGACGAGAGAGTTGAGAGTGCTGTTTTGCTGGCAAGATCACCTTTTGCATGTCCACCCATTCCATCAGCTACCATCAAAAAGCCTGTTTTATTGTCTATATTCACATAAGCACTGCTATCTTGATTGATTTCATACCCTGGGCAAGGGGAAGAATAATGAAAAAGATTTCCAGAGAGAAAAACAAGCTCATTGATTTCATCTTTCTGGTTGTTGTACCAGGACTTGGAATCAATCTCTACTCCCATGACATCTGCTCCAAATAAAATCGCAATTGTCCGGCAGTTTTGAATTTTTTAAGAATGAGTGACTTTTTAAGACCACAACAGATATCTTTTACAGCATCCGGCATTTTTGAGTAATGTTTTTTCCCACCCAGTGAATCATAGAAAACACGGATAAGATCAAGTACGTCTTCATGAATATTAATAGGTTTGGCGGCTCCCCATTGGAACATATCAATGACCTTGAGATCATATCCAAGACCAACCCTTTGAACGATCACGTTCTCAGTATGAAGATCTCCATGATACTCTTTTTGATTGTGAATTTCTTCAAGACCTTTGGCCAAAGCATGTAATAAATGAACTGCCTGAAAAGGAGGAAGTCTTTTACCTGGCTGTCTCTCAAGAAAGATATGGAGAGGCTCACCTTCAACAAAGTCAGAAACCAAGAAAGAAACCTTCTCACCTTTCATCCAAAGAGTTTCCTGGGTCGCATACTGAATGAGAATCCTACAGTTGCGAAGCTTGTGTAACTTTTTGGCATAGAAGATCAAAGACTTGTTTCTACTATTTCTTTCTGGAAAGAAAAATTTAGCGGCCCTCTCGATCCCAGTCATAGTTTCACGAACAGTATAAACTTCGCCTTCCCAGCCACTGCCGAGTTTGTGAACGACCTGGTATTTACCACCGGCCAGAAGTTTACCTACAGGAAAATTGAATGAATTGATTTTTGATTTAGCCATAAGAATATTCTAAAAGGCGAAACAACTCTTTAAAAGATAAAACGTAAAGGAATCTGAGAAGCTTACATTCTATGACGGAGGGCGAAACTCTGCCTTCTTGGCAACCAAAGGAAGCAGAAGAACAAAAAAGATAACAGTGAAAATTCCACCAAAGACCATATAGGCCTTAAGCCCAACATCCGATCTGTCCATCATCCATCCCATGAAAGGACCCATCATGATAAAGGCCACTCGAGTACCGAGACTGGAAAGACTATTTGCCGTGGCCCGCATTTCTCCGCCCACTCTGGCATTCAGTGCATCTCTAATCAAAACCATGTTGATTCCGCGGCACAATTGAAAACAAAAGCAAAAAAGTATTGCAATAGTTGAAGTAAACCAACCCATTCCGAAATAACCAATGATAGGTAAAACTCCCATAATCAATAAACTATTGGCCCCGCCTAATGTTCTCTCCATTTTATTAGCAAGACTAGCACTCAGACCGACGACTAAATTGATTGCGGCCCATAGAATTCCAAAATATTTAATATCAACACCTATAATTCGCCAATGCTCCTGGAAAGACCAAACGGCCACAAGTGTTGCGGTTCCATAAATCATTCCATTAAGCATGATCAATCTGACCAGTGGAGAATCAACGAACAAATGCCTCCATATCTTAAGGGCATTTTCTTTATGGGTTGTCTTCTCCATTTTATTACGAGGTGGTTCAGTTAGAGAGAACGCCAAGAAAAAGGGTACCCATGCCGTTACTGCATGAACCTGAACTGGAAGGTCAAGATAATAAGAAGCAAGAAAACCACCCAAGAGCGCAGCAATTGTCTCACCCATTTGGTAGTACATAACTTTCTTTCCCATTAACTTGCCTTGACCTTCGACGTCTCCTACAGCATCCAAAGAATCATATAGAAGGGCCACATCAGTACCTGAAAACAAACTGACTCCCAAAGCGAGAATAAACTCAAAGACCAAAAAGGCCCAAATACTATCGGCAAATGCAAATAACGAAAATCCAAGGCCATGAAAGAAACAGGCAGCTAGAATAGTTCCCTTTCTTCCAAGGAGATCTGATACGTAACCAGATGGTACTTCAAGTAAAAGTACTGAAGCAGAAAAAAACGCCTGCAATTGATAGATCTGCTCCATAGTGAGATCTCGGCTTTTAAAGAAAGGCACCATAATTGCCATTGGGATCAAAAACATCCAGGCAAAGCCGATTCTATAGATTCGAGCAGGGTTTTTTCTTAATTTTTCTTTTAATTCTTGGTTCATTTTGACCCTTACTCTCTGATCCTCATTTCCTATTTTTAGAGGGTTAAAGAGCTTTATAGGGCATAAGAGATGAAAAAAAACTTACAAGAATCCTAAAAATCCTTACATTTAGGTAATTGCTACACGTTTGCTCCTTCCCTATTTGTGGGCTCTTGTGCTTCTTGATATGAAGCCTTCACAAAACGCTAAACTCATTTTGGAGGGGAAAATGAAAAAACTAATGATGTTGGTCGCCTTGGGTGTGGCCTTCGCTTCAACGTCCGCTATGGCCGAGTACTGTTCTTATGAACTACAAGGTCAAAGAGGAATGGTCTTCGACAGATTCACTGAATATGGTTACGACAGATACGATGCTTGTCAAAACGCTCAAAGAGAATGTGAAAGAACTCAATATCGACGGCAAAGAGATGGAATGAGACCAGGTATGTGTGTACGTTCAGGATCTAATCCAGGACCAACACCAAGACCAGGAAGATTCACTTGTACAGCTGAACTTCACAGAGGCAACGGTTCAATCCTTAGAACTTTCGTAGGAAGAGGAATGGACAGAGGTCAAGCATGTAAAGATGCTAGAAGAGATTGTGAACTTGAGGCCTCGAGAATCAGAAGAGGAAGATATAATCAATCTGTTTACTGTACAACTAATCCAAACGGTAGACCGGGACCAATCCCAGGACCTGTTATGGTTTCAAGAAGCTGTTCAGTTGAACTCGTTTCTCCAAGATTTGGACTTCAGCAAGTCTTCAGTGGTTATGCCACAGGAAGAATTGGTACAGGAGTTCAAGAGAGAGCTTGTGACAACGCCATGAGCCAGTGTCAATCACGTGCCGTGAGAAGACAATATTGTAGAAGAAGATAATTCTTATTCCATACAGAGCTTTAAGGGTCCTTTTAAAGGGCCCTTTTTTTTGCCTGCTTCAAAATAATTCCCTAAAATAGAGCCTTGAAACCTTCGAAACTTGCAGGAACATAATGGAAACCACCAGTTATATTGAAAGACGTAAAGAACTTCTAGATCGAATTGGAACAGGCATGGCCGTTGTCATGGCCGGAACTTTCAAACAAAGAAGTCACGACACTGAATTTTCATATCGCCAAGACTCCAACTTCAAATACCTGACAGGTTTCGATGAGCCTGAATCAATTCTAATTTTATCCCCTGAGAATGAGGTTAAAACCACTCTCTTTGTCCGTCCTAAAGATGAAATAGCAGAACTATGGTCAGGGAAGCGAATGGGTGTCGAAAAGGCCCAGGAACTGCTCGATGTAGATGAAGTACACTCAATTGAAGACTTTGAGAGAATTTTTCCAGAGCTGGTGCCAGGTCACGACAGTATTTACATGGATCTTTTTAATGACTCAACTGAAGTCGTTAAAATGATCGAGCGTTGTAAAAAAGTAAACATGTCCAAACGTAAGGCCAAAGTCCAACTTCCAATGGCCTTTAAAAACCTACGTCATGAAATTGGAAGGATGAGACTAAAGAAAGATCCAAACGAAATCAGGGCCATGAAAAAAGCCGCAGCAGCAACCCTACTCGGACACAAAGGAGCGATGGCCTTCACTTCTCCAGGTAAGAATGAAAGTGAAGTACAGGCCTATATGGAGTTTCTTTTCAAAATGGGAGGCTCTCAAGGAACCGCTTATGAAAGTATTGTTGCCGGTGGTAATAATGCAAACACTCTTCACTATGTGAACAATAACAAGGATCTGAAAGACGGGGATCTACTACTGATTGATGCTGGTGCTGAATTTAATCTATACGCAGCAGATGTGACCAGAACATTTCCTGTCAACGGAACTTTTTCCAGCGCTCAAAGAGATGTGTACCAGTTGGTGCTCGAGGCCCAAAAGGCTTCGATAGCAATGGCCAAACCTGGAAAAACTTTAACTGATGTTCATAAGGAAACTTTGAAAGTTCTCACAGATGGATTGATACATCTGAAAGTTCTAGAAGGATCACTTCAAGAAAACTTAGAAAATCATAACTACAGAAGATTCTACCCACACGGCACAAGCCATTGGTTGGGGCTCGATGTTCACGATGAAAGTCCGTATATCTCAGAGGATTTGAACGAGTATGTTTTTGAGGAAGGTATGGTTTTCACTATAGAACCCGGCCTTTACTTCCCAGCAACTGATGCCACTCTTCGAAATGAACTCCAAGGTATCGGTATCAGAATTGAAGATGACATTCTTATCACAAAGGATGGTCACGATATATTGACAGCAGGGATACCAAAAGAAATCAAAGAAGTGGAGGAAGCATGCAAAGCAGATTACAAATCATTTCTTTGATTACGATTCTTTTTTTCTCAGGAAAAGTCCTTGCAGAGGAAGCACCTGTTTACTTTAAACTGAAGCATCAGAACTGTATACTCGTCACG
>JBFEVX010000084.1:0-16407 GCA_041546685.1 Bacteriovoracaceae bacterium
ACACCCGATCCCATCCCGAACTCGGCAGTTAAGCTCTTCATCGGCGAAAGTAGTGCTCGGGGGACTGAGTGTGAGGATAGCACGGCGCGCCTTCTTTATAAAAACCCAGATCTTTGATCTGGGTTTTTTTTTGCCCAAATTTTGCGTTCAATTCAAAATTCAGAGAAAATGTTTGAGTGAAACTATTTTTACTCCTTCTTTATATTCCTTTTGTTTTAGAGGCCAATTCCAATCTTGAACTCAGAGTATTGAATAAGTGCTACTCCCAATTGGTGAATAAACGCATTTCGAAAGATCATCCTTTGGGGAAGAAAGTAATGAAAGGGGAACTGAAGGGAAATAAGGCCTGCTCAAAACTTGTGGAAGGGATTTCTTTTGATGACAAAGGGATGATTAATCCAAAGAATCCGGAGTCGATTGAAATTCTGGCAACTTTTCAACGTGTGCACAATTCATGGTTCCAACGATTTAATTTCAACTTGAATACACAAGATTTTCCGAATACTGATTTTTATGATTCCAATGAAATGGGTTATCACTTCACATGGGTCCTTTTTAAAGAAGAGAAGCTATCCAATGTTCTGACCAAGAAGAGAAGTTTCAAAGGGATTCGCGAGTCAGAAAAAGATCATCGTTACTTTATTGATCGGAGAATTCGCGGGCATCGACAGCTTCGAAAAAACCATGTCGTCCATAAATGGAAAGTTGGTGGCGTCGAAGAGATGAATAGTGATGAATATTTAGGTCCAATCGATTTTTGGGAACCGGAACTGACTCAGTTTGGGACACTAGTGGGGCTTGGGCCATACAAAGAAAGTCCTAATAAAATGAAAAAGTGGCTTGGGGGGGGAAAGCAAGTTCTCTTCGATGCCAAAGCTCCAATGGGTGGAGGAATTATTGGAACGATTCCTTATCTGCTTTTAAACACTGCACATATTGATCAAAAAAATGATGGGGGAAATCGGCTTCATAGAAGGTGGGCGACCGCTCTGACAAAAGATCTTCTTTGTCGAAACCTTCCTATCTTGAAGGAGTCTGAAGTTGGATCGTTTGTCAGGAAAAATTCCAAAATCGGTTTTAGAAAGAAGGCCGATTGTATGAATTGTCACTCCACGATCGATACCATGGCTGCAGTTATCAGAAATCTTGAGAACTACAACAGCGGAAATGTAGATATTCATTACACCATCAGAAATATTTATCCACACAAATGGAATAAGGTTCATTCTCGGGTTCTTCCTGATGCAGATGAAAACTTTTATAAAACGGTTCCTGAAGGACAGTTTATTCATAAAGATCTGTTTGGTAAGAGAATTGAAAAGAAAATCAACTCTCTTCAAGATCTCGGAAAGGAATTGGCCTCGACCAGGGATTTCTTTTATTGCTTTTCAAAACGTTACTTCGAATTCTTTACGGGGATCGATATTAACTTGGAGGCAGTTGATTGGAAGCAGGATAAATCTGATGAAATCATCTTTGTTCAAAAGATTTCAGAGGAATTGAGACGTAATCAAAATATTAAAATGCTTATTACAAAAATTTTCACCTCTCCTTTTTATATGGAGGGGCTGTGAATAGAAGAGAATTGATGATCAAGGCCTTCAAAGGCATGGTCCTGACTGGACTTTTGCCTCACTTCTCCTCTTGCTTAAAGAGTGGAGAAGAAAAGGAATTCCTTTTTCAATTGAATGATAAAGACTTTAATTATGTTCAGCTGAATCTCTATGGTGGTCCTGTACGCTGGGCCTTTGATAATTTTTTAAAACCCTTGGATGAAAATAAGTTTATTCCCACTAAAATGGTTGGTGGATCATTTAAAGACTCTGATGGAGATGTTGAACTCAACCTCATCAAACTGTTTGGTTACAATGTACCTGATTTTTGGGGACTGAAAATGAAGTCCGGAGTTTCGCATTCAAGTATGCTTAATAACATGCTTACGATCAGAGGGATTGATATCAAAGTTGCTGGTCATCCTCATGGAATTATCAATACCGTTAGACCAGATTCTACAAAGCCTAGCATACAAGGGCTGATTTCGGATCATTCAAAGTCACCATTACCCTCCATTGTTTTTGGAAGCAATCCTGCGACCAGATCATATCATGCAGACGTTCGTGGAGGTTTGATTGTTCCTTTGACTGAAAAGAATCTTCTGGAAGTAATTTTAGAACCTTTTGTTTTGGCCGAGGAGAAAACTTTGTTTGGCCGAAAAAATAAAAAAGAGAAGGTTTTGCAGGAAGTACTTGGGAATTTGAAGGAGCTTAAAGGGGTCGATGACAAGTATGTGAATGAGCTCTATGGGTCATTAGATCTCTTTATCGATAACATTGAACCATTCTTGGAAGAATACTTAGATATTCTATCGAAATATGAAAAATTGATAAAATCTAATATCAGAAATTTTGATGGTTTAGGTATGGAGAAGCTTGCTCTAAAAGTTCTTGATAAAAAGGGACTTGCAGAGAAAAAGACAGAAAAAGAATGGGGGAGATATAAGATTGATTATCAGACATATCTGAGAGGAGATAATCTCGAAGAAATGCTTGAAAATGCCGATCTAGGCTATCTTCCAAACCAGTTTGCCTGTACTGAGTTTTTGTTGAAACGAGGTTTGAGTAATAGTTTGATGCTGTCGACACCCAATGAAATGGGAAGTTATATATACAATTGTAATAACCAGAGTAATGTTCTTCAAAAGAGTTTTTCTGAGGGAAGAGTCATTCCTGTTAAAGACAAACTGACGACGATCCAAATGGATTCTCATAATACGGGTACGATCATGCAGATGATCGCCTCATTTATGTTCTATAAAGGCTTGGTTCCTTGTCTAGACAGGTTGAAGACAGAGCTTAGATCTGTTCCTGTTGAAAATAAGACTCTCTTTGACAAGACTTTGATTCATTTGTGTTCTGAGTTTGAGAGGATTCCTAATGATGATGAGTCAGGAACCGAACATAATCATCGCTCACATACCAGCAGTTTCATATCAGGTTCCATTAAAAAATTTCAAATTTGTGGAAATATCAGAATAGGCAATAACGAAACAGGAACAATTGGAACCACTGGATACGTCGATCAATTGGGAAGGCATGCTGCGCCTACAGATGTCTATCAGTCTGTAGCAGAGATCATTGGTGTGAAGTCTCCTATTCCTCGCGCAGAGGCATTGATGAAATGGGATGGCGATGAAATTGTCACGAACCTCAAAGAATTAAAAAATGTTGAGGGTGTATCATGTTGAGAATTTTAATATTCTTTCTTATTTCTTTTCGGTTGTTTGCTCAAGATTACGATGAAATTAAAGGGAATGTGATTTCTCGACCAGAGAGATTTGCCAGTCGATATTTCATTCGAAACACATTGATAGAAATTTTTGGTAAAGAAGCCAGTGAAGTGATTGATAAAAACTATTTCAAAGCAGGTAAACAAGTTGGTGGTCCTTGTGATATTTATGAACAGGTCTATCATGATCACGATAAAATGGTTGATCCAACACGAGAATGTCCTGGTGGAAAACCTGCTTCCAAGTTTCCCATGTTTCCTGATTCCAATATTCTTCGAAGCTCTCATATGATGAAGACTTGCTATGAATTGGTGTACAAAGGCCCCTTTGCTAAGAGGCTTTTACGAGAAAAGAAATTTGAAGAGACTCTCTCTCAAAGTTTTTATCCCTATGGAGGGGATGAGAAACTGAAAGGGATTTTGAAGAAAAGCCTTTTAAGTAAAGACGAAGAAGAGCGTCGCAAAGCGCTTTTAACTTACTGCTTGAGCCCTGGCTGGCAAACACTGTAATAATCTGAAATCAAAAGACTTTTGGCCATTGACGCACTCCCTTGGACGGGTTAGAAACGCACTATAAAGGAGTTCAAGTGAGTCATATGCCGGAAGATTTGGTTGAAGTGGGGTATTGTGCAAAACCTCATGGAATCAAAGGAGCTTTCCATTTTGTTGTAGGAAACACAGAGGATAGCGTTCTCTCTGATGGGTTGTCTGTATATCTACATCCTGCATCTCCTAAAAGTCAGATTTCCAAAGATGGTGAAAAACATATCATCAAAAAAATCACCTTTGGGCATAAAGTGATGGTTTACATAGATGGAGTCAATGATCGAAATAAAGTTGAAGAGATGATTCCTTTTAAGATTAGTGTCTCGAGAGCTGACTTTCCTGAAGTTGATGATGACGAAGTCTACGTTACCGATGTCATTGGTTGTATTGCTCTTAATATAGAAAACGATGAAGTCGTTGGAACTGTACATGATTTCTATGACAATGGTGCTCAGATAGTACTCAAGATAAATACCAAGAATGGTATCGAAGAAATTCCATTTGTGGATCAATTTGTACCTGAAGTTGATATCGAAAATAAAACCATCAAAGTTCGCTTGTTGGAGTTCATCTGATGAAGATTTGGGTGATCACTCTTTTCCCTGAATACTTTTCGGCCTTTAAAGATGTTGGAGTCGCCGGACAGGCCCTGTCTGGACAACGTGGGCGAGGTTTTGAACTTAATACAGTTTTACTTCGTGAGTATTCTCCTAAGGATTTCAAAGGTTGTGATGACGCTCCTTACGGTGGTGGAGCCGGAATGGTTCTCCGTGCTGACGTTTTAAAAAATGCCCTTCAAAAAGGAGTGATCGAGTCAGGCGGCTATGGAGAAGATTGGCGAGAAAAACTTCATATTATTTGTCCAACTCCTCGTGGCCGAGTTTGGAATAATGATTTTTGCAAGGAGTTTGCAACGACTATTTGGAACGAAGAGAATCCAAAAGATTTAGTCGTCGTATGTGGTCGTTACGAAGGGCTTGATGAGCGTTTTATTGAAAAATATGTTGACCAGGAAATTTGTCTCGGGGATTTCATTCTTACAGGTGGCGAAATTCCTGCATTGGCCATTCTCGATTCAGCATTGAGGTTCACTCCAGGTGTTCTTGGTAACAGAGAAAGTTATCAGTATGAATCATTTCAAGGGTCACTCTTGGAGCATCCTCACTACACAAGACCAAGAGAGTTTGAAGGTATGGAAGTTCCCGAGGTTTTGACATCGGGAGATCATAGAAAAATTGAAAAATGGAAACATGAAAAGAAAATTGAGATGACTAAAAAACATCGTCCCGATCTATTTAAAAAATATAATGAGGCCCATCGTGATTAATCTTTATGTCGGATTGGTACATCATCCGATCAATAATAAGCGTGGTGAAGTCGTTACCACATCTGTTACAAACCTGGATATTCATGACATATCCCGAAGCTGTCGAACATTTGGAGCGAAGCGGCATTTTCTGGTGACACCGATTAAGGCCCAGCATGAGTTGGTTGGTCGGATTTTGGGTCATTGGGAAACTGACAAAGGAAGCCTCTATAATCCGGATCGTAGTGACGCTTTGAGCGTCGCCCATGTAGTTGATTCTATTAAGGATGCGATTGAAGTCGTGAAAGAGGCCGAAGGCGTTTTGCCGCTGGTAGTCGTCACCGGCGCAAATTTTGAAGAATATCACGGCGAAGTATCTGATTTAAAAGAGAAATTGTCCGTTGACAACGTTCCGTGTCTTTTGTTATTCGGTACTGGTTATGGTTTACATGCCGAAGTGACTGAGGGAGCTGATTATAAATTAGCGCCTCTGAAAGGTAGCGCAAGCGATGGTTATAACCACCTTTCGGTCCGGTCAGCTGTGGCGATCTACTTGGATCGTTTAATGGGTCGGCCTCTGTAGCCAGTTAAGTATCATCATCTTTAAGAACAACATGGTGTTGGTCCTCTGGGAGATACTTTTTTTAGTTGGAGTTCGAAATGAATCTCGTAGATGTTGTAAAACAAGATCACACAAATCCAAAAGTTAAAGAAATGCCTTCATTTAAAAGTGGTGACACTGTAGCTGTTCACGCTTGGATTAAGGAAGGTAACAAAAGTAGAATCCAGGTTTTCCAAGGAACCTGTATCGCGATCAAAAAGAAAGGCGACGTTGAAGGTCACTTTCGTGTTAGAAAAACTTCTAGCGGTATTGGTGTTGAAAGGGTTTTCCCATTCCATTCACCAAACGTTGAAAAGGTTGAAGTTGTTCAAAGAGGTAAGTCAAGAAGAGCCAAGCTTTACTACCTTAGAGACAGATCTGGTAAATCAGCCAGAATCGCGATTGATTACGATAGAAAAAAATAATCAAATTAAAGCCACCTTCGGGTGGCTTTTTTGTTTGTGCAATTTGGACAAACTTCAACTGAATCTATGGAAGATCTCAATTATCTAAAGGCCAAAGATACATTTTTAGCAGGTACGGATGAAGTTGGGCGAGGACCACTTGCCGGACCAGTTGTGGGGTGTTGTTTTCTTTTAAATGATGTTTCCAACAAGAAAGTGAAGTCTCTTTTTGAATTTGCTGATGAATGGGGAGTAACAGATTCAAAAAAATTGACCCAAGTAAAAAGACTGAAAGTGATTGAGGCGTTGGGCCTCTCGCTATCAAAGCTTAGACCATTAGCGAAAATGAACATTACTGTCTCAAAAATTGATGGTCTTAGTTTTTCGCTGACTGAAATATCACACACTAAGATTGATGAGATCAATATTCTTCAAGCAAGTTTGTTGGCCATGCGAACTTCATTTGAAAAATGCACAGAGGGAATTGATTCTCTACGAGGAGAGGTTCTCGTCGACGGTAATAAGCACCTTAAGATTCAAACCGATCTTGTTAGGGAAACTCCGTTGGTGAAAGGCGATTCGCGATCAGTTCTGATCGGACTTTCAAGTATTGTGGCCAAAGAGTATCGGGATCTTTTAATGCAAAAAATGGCCGAAAAATATCCTGGATATGGTCTGGAAAGACACGCTGGTTACCCAACCAAAACTCATAAAGAGGCCATTGCCAGAATTGGTCCTTCACCAATTCATCGAAGAACGTTCAAGGGTGTGAAAGAGCATCTTGTCTGAAGCCAAAGCATCTTTAAAAATTCATCAATTGGGCATCCCTTTGCTTATTAGTGAATTGTGGCTTAGAAGCAAGGGATGCGGTCAAATAGATCTTGGAAGACTATATCTGGGACGTATTGAGCTTTATGAAGTGAAGTCTAGTTTGAGGCTTTCTAGAGCTCAATGGAAGAGACTCCAGCAAAGCAGGGAATTGATCGCTTTGGTTCTGGATAGGGAATGCTTGATGGCCCTTTATGTTTGGCAAAAAGCAGAGCGTTTTAATTGGATACCATTGCTGTGATGTGTTGATTTGTGCGCGTTAAGTTGCCAAATTCTAAAAGGCCCCTTAATCTATTGTTATGAAACTAAAATCATTAAAAATAACTCTTATCTGTACTGTCTTTCTTGGAACGTTAACGTTCTCAAAGCCTGCCCATGCAGTTGATGCCAAAGTTAAGGCCATCTTGACTATGGCAGCTTATGGAACAGTTGGAGGAGGTCTCCTTGGAACTGCTTCATTGGCCTTTGGAACAGGTGGGAGAAGTCCATTTATCGGTATGTCACTAGGATTGTATGCTGGTCTGATTTTTGGTTCTTACGTGGTTGTTAGTCACAAGTTAAGACAATACAAAGATGCTAATCCTGAACCTCAAAAAAACTATTATCCTGATTCTCAAAGCCCATATGAGCAAGAATCGAGTGGTGGTGGCTTTGGATCCTGGTTTGGTGGAGGAGAAGAAGAGCAAGGCTATGAAGAAGAGCAGCGCTGGCGTCCTCAAATAACTCTCGATAATTTGGGACCAAATTCTGAATCAAATATCAAATTGCATAATTGGGCAAGGTCGGTGCAAAAACACCGACCCGTCTTTTATATGAATTTGATGAATTATCAGTTCTGAAAGGTCTTTCTTCTGTTACCGAATTGAGTGTTGAGTTCTTCAGTATCATCAGTCTCGAATTCGTGAATTAGTGCTTCCATAGCGTCGAAATTGTACAGCTTGAAAACTTTCATGAACTCAGTTTTGACATTTGAGAGTTTGATTTTCTCTCTATTTGAATTCAAGGCCTGAATTGTTTCTACAAAATGCCCGATTCCTGAACTTCCTACAAATTCCAGTTGGTGAAGATCGAGAGTGATAGTGCTGGCCGGGTTAGCGTCCATTAATTGCTCGAGTTCTCTTCTGAGAGGGACCGTATTTTCGAAATCAAGTCCACCTTCCATGTGTACAGTAATATTTCCCAGAGCGTCCGTTCGGATTCTTGCTTTCATAATTGTCATCTTCCCCTTTTGGTCGTTGTTTCAAGTGTCACAATAAAAATGGTAACACTCCATGGCGATTGAGATAAGCTGGAAAGAATTTCTTGAAAGCCCACACGGAGAGCTATAAGGTTGTTTTATGGAACTAGTATTGTTGAGCTTACCGATCGGAAACCCGGCAGATCTTACCCTAAGAGGTAAGGAGCGCCTTGAATCGGGTGGACTCTATCTCTCAGAAGATACCAGAGTCTTTTTGGATTTTCTTCGAAGAAACTCCCTTCCGATTGATGGAAAAGAGATCAGATCTTTCCATGAACATAAGCAAGATGAACTTGATAAATACATTGAGATGATCAAAGAGCACGGAGGGGCCACTCTTGTCAGTGATGCTGGAAGTCCGGTCATTTCAGATCCTGCTTTTCCTTTGATTAGGTCCTGCTTACAAAATGATATCGAAATAAAAACGTTGCCGGGTGTGAATGCTCCAACAGTCGCACTAGAGCTGAGCGGTTTGCCTCCAACGCCGTTTCATTTCTATGGTTTTGTTGCTCGTGAGAAAGGAAAGATCAAAGAATTTTTCGAAACAACTTCTTCAGTGTCAGGGACGCACTTGTTCTTTGAATCTCCTCATAGAATCAAGGCGACTCTGGATATTCTCAGCAAGACATTGCCAGAGTCTGAAGTGGCGATTGGCAGAGAGCTTACAAAGACTTTTGAAACCATTCATCGTTTTAAAGCAAAAGATTATCAGAGCATTTCTGCTGATATTGTCGAGAAAGGTGAGTTCACCATTGCTTTTCATTGCGAAAAACAAAGCGGCGTCAGTAGTTCAAAAATCACCAAGCTTGCTACTGAATGTCTTGAGCGAAATGGTCACCCAAAGACCGTCTCCAAACTATTGGCCGCCATCCTCGGCATAGACCAGAAAGAGGTCTACAAAAGCCTTTCAAAGTAATTTAAGGAATATCACGTAGTTGCCGATAAGTGTTTGATACTAGGATGAGGTTTGATTTTCCTAAATAAGGTAAATTTGACCCGGATTTTGTGAGGGTGGGGCCTTCACTTAAAATAGTAAAAAGCCTCAAGGATTTGCTTATGATGGTGAGAATCGTTGGAGGTCATGGGGGAGTTTCTCCAGGCTTCAGGACAACTTCGTATCTCATTGATGGAAAACTTTTAATTGATGCCGGATCAGCAGCTTCCGGTCTTCAGATTGATGAGCAAGTTCTTATCGATAATATTCTTATTTCACATTCCCATCTTGATCATATTTCTGACTTGGCGTTCATGGCCGATAATTGTTTTGGTCTCAAAGGAAAACCTTTTGAGATTCACTGCCATGGACCAGTCAAGAAGGCGATCATGACTCATCTTTTAAATGATATCATCTGGCCGGACTTTACAGCTCTTCCGACCAAAGATAATCCAACATTGCATTTTAATGAGTTGGAATCTGAACAAAAATTTCAAGTTGGTGAATATACTATTCTTCCTGTTCGTGTGAACCATCCTGGTGATGCATTGGGATTTATAGTAGAGAAAGGAAACTGTGCCATTGTCTTCACTCAGGATACTGGACCGACTGAGAGAATTTGGGAATTGGCAAAAGGTTACAGTAACCTGAAGGCCATCTTCACTGAGGTTAGTTTTCCAAACAAACTTGAAAAGGTCGCCATCGATAGTCAACATCATACCCCGGCCACCATGGCCCATGAGATCACCAAGATGCCAGGAGATGTTCCAATCTTTCTGGGGCATCTTAAACCAAATTATCAGCCGCTCTTGTTTCAAGAGATAGATGCCCTTGGAAACGATAGAATCAACATTTTGGGCTCTGACGATACCTCTTACGTATTCTAACTCCCTGAAATTCAACTGAATTTGATGTGAAAATCCTTAAAAAAAGGTTGTCGATCCAATCGTGGTGTTGGATTATGGGCAAAATTAAGAGTCTGTAAATTACGGAGATTCCTATGGGATGGTTTGAAAAAGTTGAGAATCCAAAACTCAAGTCGTCTAAAAAAGTAAATACCAGTACACCTGAAGGGCTTTGGAAAAAATGTGTGAGCTGTGGCGAGATCGTCCAGTCATCCAAGCTTGAAGAAAGATATGAAGTTTGTCCTTACTGTGATCATCACTTCAGATTGAGTGCTAAAGAAAGAGTCGATCTTTTGATTGATGAAGGCACTTTTCAATTGATGGCCACAGAAATGACAACCTCTGATCCTCTCGAGTTTACTGACAAAAAGGCCTACAAAGAACGTTTAAAACAAGCATACGAGAAAACTGGCTTGAAAGACGGAACGCTTCTGGGTGTTGGTAAGATTAATGGTAAAGATGTAGCAATCGCAGTCATGAATTTTCAATTCATGGGTGGGAGTATGGGTGTTGTGACTGGAGAGAAAATTGCTCTGGCCATGGACATTGCTTACGAGAAGAAAATTCCATGTATTGTCGTATCTTGTTCTGGTGGAGCAAGAATGCAAGAAGGTATTCTGTCTTTGATGCAAATGGGAAAAACTTCAGCTTCAAGGCAGCGATTGAAGAATGCAGGACTTCCTTATATTTCTGTACTCACTGATCCAACTACAGGTGGAGTAGCAGCTTCATTTGCAATGCTTGGAGATGTAAATATTGCTGAACCCAAAGCATTGATTGGCTTTGCTGGACCACGAGTTATCGAGCAAAGTATCCGTCAAACACTACCTGAAGGTTTCCAACGTTCCGAGTTCCTTGAAGAGCACGGATTCGTCGACAGAATTGTTCATCGTCATAAATTGAAAGACGAGCTTCACTTCTTCTGTGAGATGTTTAATCCATCAAAAAAACAATGATTCAAAAATTTGATCCAGGTCTTGAGCAAAAACTCGAGACCTGGCTGTCTACTCATGTTGGTCTTGAGTTATTCAAAGGTGGCTTTGAAAGACTAGGACTGCATTTTCAAAAATTCAAAGACGAATTTACTCAAAAGGGAATTAAGATTGTCACCATTGGGGGGACCAATGGAAAAGGACAAACTTCACTCCTTCTCGAAAAGCAGTTGGTAGATTCTGGGTTAAATGTTGGACTTTGGACCAGTCCACATATTCTTTCTGTCTGTGAAAGATTTCGCTATAACTCTGAGCAAGTAGGTCAAGCAGAGCTAATGAATTTGTTTGAAGAACTGGCCAGAGAAGAAGGGAAAACAGATTTAAGTTATTATGAATTTCTCTTTCATATTTTTCTCACTTGGATCAATTCTAAAAATATTGATGTACTAATTTTTGAAGTAGGACTTGGTGGTCGCCTTGATGCCGTAAATTTTTTTGACGCTGATCTGACTGCTATCATCTCAATTGGACGTGACCATCAAGAAGTATTGGGCACCAGTCTAAAGGGAATTCTCGAAGAGAAAATGGGCATATGTCGTGACAATGCACCACTCGTGACAGCTCTCGAGCAGTCTTTTTTGAGAAGTAAATTGCAGGATGAGACAAGTAAGAGGGGGATTCATTGGATTGATTTACATGAATCTGAATGGGTAGATGAGGATACACCTTATGAAGTCTCTAATGCGCTAGTCGCAGAGGCACTTTTTCATCAGATAAAGCACCACTCATTTCCGGGTCAAGCTCCCAAAATTAATTCAGTTCCTGAATTTAAGGGGCGCAGCGAAAAGATGACATTGGATGATGTTCGTTTTATCTTTATAGGTGCCCATAATGTCGATGGAATGAGGAAATTAACGCAAAGTATCGCGAAAGATCAAAGTCGCTGCGATTTAAATTCGGATTCCATTCTTTGGCTTTCTTTCTCTTCACGTTCTGATGAAGAAATTGAAACCATTTTTGATATTTGGGAAGCTTCAGGATGTCTTTATCGAGAAATTTGGGTAAGTCCATTCGAACACCCCAAGGCCCTTGATAGAAACAGACTTATCAAACTTGTTGAGCAAAGAAAGAAAGGAAATATCCATCTTGTTTTGGATTGGAAAGAGCGAATCAGAAAACTCGGTGACGAAGAAACTATCCTGGTATCTGGTTCTTATTATTTTATCGGTTCTATTCAAAGAGAACTTCTCTCCCTTGGAGGCAAGGGAAGTCTTTCAGTTTAGTCTTGGAGACAAGGTTCACGTTCTTTCAGATAAAGCTTTTAGGAAATCTCGCGAAGACAAATTTGAAGCCGTCGGGAATGTGATCATCACCCATAAGAATAATGCCATCTATGGGGAAAAGGCGACGTTAAGCTTCAAGTCAGGGGATACTGATGTTATCGGAAACGTTCGTTATGTCGGCCCCACGATGACTCTCTATGGTTCTCAACTTCATTACAATATCAATACAAATCTTTTGAGAGTTGAGAATGCAAGAGTTCTGAGTGACAACTATGTTGTTCTAGGAAAAGAGATTACGAGAATCTCTGATAATGAAATCACTGCCCTTGAGGCCGAGTATACAACCTGTAGGGATTGCCCGGAGTCCTGGTCAGTATACGGTCAACGAGTACATATTCAAGTTGGACAATATATCAGAATATGGAATGCCTTCATCAAAGTGAAAGGTGTTGTGATAATGTATGTTCCGTACATCATCTTGCCGATCAAGAAAAACAGAGAATCAGGTCTTTTGTTTCCTAGCTTTGGTTTTGAGTTTGAAAAAGGAATGAGGTTCCAACAGCCATGGTTCTGGGCGATTAATGACAGTGTTGATATGACGCTTACTCCTTCAGTCTGGGGTGTTCGTGGAATTGGTGGAGAGATTGAATATCGACAGATGCTCGGAGATATGAAGTGGTTTGAACTAGAAGGGCTGTTTGCCAATGATCGAGTTTATGAACCAGGCAAAATTGGTGAAGAGCTTTCAGGGTTTCACACCCAAAGGTTTTTAGGTGTCTATGAACATCATTTCAATTTTGGTCATCACTTCAGTCATCATGCCTATTTTACGCAAGTAAATGATCTTGATATGCAAAGAGATTTTGACTTTTTTGCAGAAGACAAGGTGTTCGGCTCTGAGTACGGTGGGGGAGGTTTCTTCAATTGGACAGGAGACCTTTTCGATGTAAACGTTGAAGCAGATTTCAACAGGAATCAACTTGTCAGTAACCCAAAGGCGTTCGATCATGACTACGTCCAGGTGCTACCTGAGTTGGATGTTAACTTGGTTCCTTTCGAAGTGTTTACCAGCCATACACCTGGTTTTAGAAAATTGAGTTTTGGAGCTTCTTCAAATTTCACTCTATTCAGACAAAATAAAGTTAATGAAGTGAACTATATTAGAAATGCTTTTAGAACGACTGCCACACCTTACCTTGATTGGTTTATTGGTAACCTTGGACCGGTTCAGATTAAGACGAGAAGTACTTACGATTTTCAGTATTATAATTTTCAATATGAGCCAGCTGGACGATTTTTTAGAAAAACTGCTCATATTCAGGAAACCGAATTTTCTTTGGATATTGAAAAGATTTTCGGTTTGGCCTTTGAAGAAGAGGTAGCCATTGAAGATGTTGATTTAAATCTACTTAAAGAAAAAAAGGTCAATAAAACAAATGTAGATGATGAAAAGATAATTGGTGAGTTACCAAAGTTTGAAAGTGCTTATAGTAGTGAGAAAATAGTTATTAGAAGAAATTCATACAAGCACGCTCAGAACTTTAAAGTAAAACATTACCTGCTCTCAAACGAAAAAGCTTATGGTAATGAAAATTTTAGAGATCAGATCCAGAGAAATGAAGGTCAGTTTGACTCAACTGACGGTTTGAAAGAAGTTCAACACAAAATTAATCGTGCACAATCCAGGACATCGATACCTCTTAAAAATACTGTTGAACTCCAATGGAACAATGCTGTTATTAAAAAGAGCAGTCGTAACATTTCACCTTTCATCGACAGAAAATATCCAAGAGACAACTTTACATACTCCAGAGTCTCATATTTCAATGTAAGCCAGGGTTATGAATTCTCAAATGAAGAGGCCGAAGGTTTTGAGGACTCTTTGACTAGACTACATGTGAACACTGGCCTCAGCCTCGATAGACTTTCTCTTTCTGCTTCAGAATATTATTTCTATGCTACCAATGAACACTTGATAAATTTCTCAACTGAATATCGCTTTGATAAGGCGTCTGCCAGAACTTCATTTATCTATGACTCTTTTACGACACCTGTAAACAAAGAGCTTCAATTAGGTGGTAGTCTGGAATTGAGTGACCTACTTTCACTATCTATCGACTATGCTTATGATATTGAAGATAAACAGGAAACAAGAACTCGTTATGGACTCTTGTATTCTCCATATAATAACTGTTGGAAACTTGATCTTGCATATGAGAAAAACTTGGTTGAAAAACAGATTAGTTTCAATTTTTTAATTAACTTCAACGAAAATAGTTTCACTTCTTTGTCTGGTTTGGGGGGACAATGAGGATCTGTATAGTTGATTTCAATGACTCTTTTACTTGGAATATTTTTTCTATTTTAAAAGAAATGGATTCTACTTTAGAAGTTGATGTTATTCACTGGAGAGACATTGAAGTAAACTCAAAGAAATTTGATGATGAATATGGCGTTGTCATATTCGGACCAGGACCAGGTCACCCAGATGAGTACAAACATCTATCTGAGATGATCAAAATAATGCTCAAAAACAAGAACATATATGTAATGGGTATATGTCTAGGTCATCAGTTGATAGGGAAGTCGCTAGGGTATGAAATCATGACTTCGAAATCTTTGGTTCATGGCCAAAGTGAACAGATTACAATTCCTGCTTGGAGGGGAGTTTTTTCCAAAGAAATTCAAAATACAAAGGTTGAAGTTCAACGCTATAATTCACTTTCTGTTAAAAATTCAACTAACTTGAAACCTGACATCGACACTCTGGTAAGACGTGGTGAAATTCTCATGATGAGATTTAAAAATGGTGTAAGTTATCAATTTCACCCGGAGAGTGTGGGAACAACTTGCCCTCAAAGCTTTTTCAAAGAGGCCCTCGAATTTCTGTATAATAGAAGGGATGAACACTCGACTGAAAGTTACCGGAGTATATGATCAACAAACCATGGACCTTCTAACAAAAGAGGGTGTTACTTCATTTGGGTTTGATTTCCGTGTACGTTCATTCAACTTTCTCCAGCAATATTCTTTTTTGGAATTGATTGAAAAAAACTTTCAAACAAATTTCAATTACGATCTGATTTATCAGGATGAAAAAGATTTTGTGATTGCCAAAATGATTGCCGATCTCGATGAGCAGTTGAAGAAATCAGGTCATTCCTTAAAAGCTTTGAACAACTTCACGTTGCATTTTACTGATGCTAAGGGAAGAGACTTCTATGACTCCTTCAAGATGCCTTATATCTGGGAATTTCACCCCATGGAGGATCTGGAAAAAATGGCACAATCCGAATACTTAAAAGGAATTGTTCTGCCATACAATTTGCTGGAAGATTACCAGGCCCAAGGAAGTTTTCATCAGTTTGTCGCGGATTTTTTAAGAAAACTCAGTGGTGGAGGAGTTAGAAATAAAATCAGCTTAGGGCTCAAATGTGAGTGGAAGTCTGACTTTTTTCCCAGCCTTAATGAATTTCTAGTATTTGAATATCTTCAGCTACCTGTCGATTCAACGATTGAGCAGTCTTATCGACACATTTCCCCTGAATTGGTCAAAAGTTCTGTTGGTGAAGTGCGAAAAACGTTTACTCTTTGAGTTCTCCACCTTTCAATTTGCTGCTTAAAGCAGTATAAAACTCCCATGAAAATCTTAATTTGTAATGATGATGGTGTTTACGCACCTGGTATTAATGTCCTCAAACAAGAACTTGAGCAAGTCGCTGATGTGACGGTTGTGGCCCCCTTAGAAGAGCGTTCAACAACCGGACATACATTGACATTAGATCATCCACTTAGAGTCGTAGAAATCGAAAAGAATGTCTTTGGTTGTAGTGGATACCCTGCTGACTGCGCACTTTTGGGACTGGCCCACATAATGAAGAATGATAAGCCAGACTTGGTTGTCTCTGGAATCAACAGAGGCGCCAATATGGGGCAAGATGTTTATTATTCTGGAACGGTAGCAGCTGCTAGAGAGGCCACATTTCATAACATCCCAGCAATTGCTGTGAGTTCAGTAGTTGATTTCCAATCACCAAAACCAACTGTTGAACATTTCCAGACAGCTGGAGAGTTCATCAAAGAAATGGTGAAAGAAAGAATTCATGAAAAGCTTGAAAGGAATACACTTTTGAATGTCAATGTTCC
>JBFEVX010000019.1:0-44312 GCA_041546685.1 Bacteriovoracaceae bacterium
CCACATATCCACAAGATATATATAATAATAAAATATATATAAGAGATAAGAAGTAGATGAGATATGAGAAACAGTTCCTTGATTAAGCCTAATCCTCATTATAAAAATCTTATAAACACACCAATTAAAAGGATCAAGGATGCAAATCAGACTAGATACCCATCAGTTCAGAGATGCTCTCAACAAAATACTTACTGTTGTCGACAAAAAGAACACAAGACCTATTTTGACGTACACACAAATTGAAGCTCATCCTGATCGTCTGGAGTTTACAGCTACAGATTTAGAAGTTTCAGCAAAAGTAGTTATCGACGCTTCTTCAGACAGCAATGGAACTTTTTGTGTAAATGCCAAAAATTTATTCGACATTCTTAGAGAGCTACCAGATGGAGAAGTCACACTTGATGTTGATGAAAATGAAAATAATCTGAAATTAAATTTTGGAGATATCCACTACAAGCTTCTAATTTACAACAATGAAGAATTTCCACATCTTGTTTTCAGTAAGATTGAAAATGAATTCCTTATTGGATCAGATAAAGTCATGGAGATCATCAATAAGACCTCATACGCAATCTCAAATGATGAAACTAGATTGTACCTAAATGGTATCTTTTTGCAGGAGATTGATTCCAAGCTTAGAGCTGTTGCAACTGATGGACACAGACTCTCTTTAATTGATTCAGAGATTTCTCAACCAAATATCGACACGCTTATTAATGGAGTTATCGTTCCAAGAAAAGGTGTAGCGGAGCTTAAGAAAATTGCTGAAGCTTTTCCAAATAATGATCTTAAGATCTCCATGGATGATTCATTCATGTATATTTCTGCAGAAGACAAGTATTACCTATCGATCAGATTGATTGCTAGAGAATATCCTAAATACCAGGCAGTAATTCCAAACAAGACAAGTTTTAAACTAGTAGCAGATAGAAATCTATTTCTTGATGCAGTTAGAAGAATCAAAATCATGTCTAATGAGAAATCAAATGGTGTGAGAATGCATATTGGAAACAGAGAATTGACTGTTTCAGCCAACCACCCTTCTCTTGGAGATGCTAGAGAAACTATCCAGGTGAATTATGATGGTGATGAAATGGAAATTGGTTTCAACGCCAAGTATTTAATGGATTCATTGGCCACATTTGATGAAGGTGATGTCGAGTTCGAAATAAATAATGAACTTACCCCCATTATTTTGAAATCTGACAAGATTCCAAATTACTTGGGTATCATCATGCCACTTAAACTCTAATGACGTTCAAGGTAGACAAACTCCAGGTTACGAACTTTCGTAATCTGGAATCAGACATTATCCAGTTCAGTCCCGGGATTAATTGCATCTTAGGAGAGAACGGTAATGGAAAAACAAATATCCTTGAAGCAATCCATGTTTTGGCGACAAAAAAATCATTCCGTAAAAATACAGGTTTTCCACAATATCTAGGAATTGATGGTGAACAACCTGAAATATTATTTTCATCCGTATTTAGAGATGAAGATGAAACACCTATGAGTTATTCGGCCAAAATGAATAACGACAGTTCTTTTTACTTTGTGAATGGTAAACCAGTTAAAAGAATTCCTGAGATCAAGCTTCTGTTCATCAATCCTTTTGACAGTTATCAGTTTCACAACACAGCAGCGTTTAGAAGGTCCTTTATTGATACTTATTTATCGATGCTTGACCCTGAATATAAGAAAGCACTGAGTAAATATAATTCAGCTTTAAGGCAAAGAAATGCCCTTCTTAAAAAGAAACCAACAAGATTTAGAGAGATGGTTAAGGCCTATGATGAACAAATCGCAATCTATGCGGTTCCCCTTACCCATAAGCGACTGGTTTTCTTGGAAGACATACGACCATATTGCAAAGAGACATTTAAAACAATTTTTTCAGAAGAACATGACTTGCAAATTGTGCTCGACACAAGAGTGACTCAACTCGACGAAAGTTTCATTCTCAACATGTTGAATGAACGTCGACAAAAAGATGAAGACGCAGGGCATACCACTTACTGTATTCATAAAGATGACTACACGCTTCTTTTTGATGGTTTAAATTCATTCGATTATTGCTCTTTAGGGCAGCAAAAAATGAGCTATCTCAGCCTCTTATTTGCCTATATCGAGCTCTTTAGGTATAAATACAAGTCCTTCCCTATAGTACTTATAGACGACGTCTCAGGAGAGCTAGACAGGTATCGTTGGAAGCGGTTGGTTGATTATTTGGAAAGTCGGGAGTTTCAAGTATTGATCACTACGGCCAATGAGAAATTTAAGGAGGAATTGGATAGGATCGAAGGAGCGAACCGAATTCACGTCGAAGCAGGATCGATCATCCAATAATTTTCAGAAGACATTTATACTTTTTGAGGAGCGAGCTTGGAAAATTCAACTGAATCCATTTCAAAGGTTGGTGAGAACTACACGGCCGACCAGATCAGTGTCCTTGAGGGTCTCGAGGCAGTAAGAAAAAGACCCGGGATGTATATCGGTGATACCGGTAACAGAGGACTTCATCATTGTGTTTACGAAATTGTAGACAATGCAGTTGACGAAGCTCTTGCAGGATATTGTGACGAAATCAGAGTCATCATTCATGTTGATAACTCAGTCACAGTAATTGATAACGGAAGAGGAATTCCGACTGGAATTCACCCTAAAGAAGGTGTGTCTGCAGCGGAACTCGTCTATACAAAACTTCACGCAGGTGGAAAGTTCAACGAAGAAGGTGGGGCTTATAAAGTTTCCGGTGGTCTTCACGGGGTTGGTGCTGCCGTTGTGAACGCCCTATCAAAATGGGTGAAGTTGGAAATTAGAAAAGATGGAAAAGTTCACTCTGTAACTTTTGAAAAAGGTGTCGCAAAAGAACCTTTGAAAGTTACAGGAGATATGGAACCGGGTGGAAGAAACGGAACAGCTGTTACTTTCAAACCAAACAATGAAATCTTTGAAGTTCACGAATTCAATTACGAAACTCTTGCCAATCGATTCAGAGAAATGGCTTTCCTTAATAAAGGATTGAAAATTAATCTGAAAGATGAGCGTAATGAGAAAAAAGAAGTTTTTCATTTCGAAGGTGGATTGATTGCTTTCGTTGAATATCTCAACAGAGCTAAGAACCCAGTTCATAAAAAACCAATTTATATTTCACAGTCGAGAGAGGATTACGAAGTAGAGATTTCTCTTCAGTGGACAGACTCATACAGTGAAGTTCTTTCTGGTTATGCAAACGCCATTTGTACTCCAGGTGGTGGGACACACATTTCAGGCTTCAAAACTGCTCTTACCAGAGTTTTGAATGCTTATGCCAAAGACAACAATCTACTTAAAGGTATCAAAACCAATCTTACTGGTGATGATATGAGAGAAGGTTTGACGGCAATAATCTCTGTAAAACTTCCTGAACTTCAATTCGAAGGTCAGACGAAAGACAAACTTGGTAACTCTGAAGTTGAAGGTATTGTGAACTCACTGGTTGGTGATGGTCTCAAATCATACTTCGAAGAAAATCCAAACACAGCCAAAACAATTATTAGAAAATCAGTTGATGCTGCTGCGGCTAGAGAAGCAGCAAGACGAGCAAGGGAATTAACCCGAAGAAAATCTGCTCTTGAAATGGGTGGCCTTCCAGGGAAAATGGCTGACTGCCAGGAAAAAGATCCAGCCCTTTGCGAACTGTACATTGTGGAAGGTGACTCGGCCGGTGGTTCCGCCAAGCAGGGCCGAGATAGAAAAATTCAGGCGGTTCTTCCTCTAAAAGGGAAAATTCTAAACGTTGAAAAAGCCAGATATGACAAGATGTTGGCAAATGCCGAAATTAAAATGCTTGTTCAGGCTTTGGGTTGTGGAATTGGAAAACAAAATTTTGATATCGCGAAACTTCGTTATCACAAAATCGTTATTATGACCGATGCCGACGTCGATGGTTCTCACATTAGAACTCTTCTGCTGACGCTTCTTTATAGACAATTTCCTGAGCTTATCGAGAACGGGTATGTGTATATCGCGCAACCACCTCTTTATAAGTATAAGAAAGGTAAGTCTGAAAGATATCTTAAAGACGATAAAGAGTTGGATTCCTTTCTTGTTACAAACTCGATTGAGGATTCTGTAATCACAGTAGATGGTAAAAAGATCGATAATGAAGAAGCTATGAAGCTTATCAATAAGTACAGATCGTACACTGGTAACCTTGCTTCTTATGATGTTCATTTTGATACATATCTATTGAAACAAATCATTGAGAATTCAAATATCAATGCTGAAACTTTGAAAGATAAAGCAGCACTTCAGAAAGAGTTGGATCAATTGACAGCTCACTTTAAAGAAGAAGAGAAAAACACACTTCGCTCTTATGCTTTTGAAATTGAAGAGAATCCTGAAAACAAAAGCAACTTTGTTAGAATCACTGTTAAAACAACAGCAAGAATTAAAAGATTCAAGATGAATAATTATTTCCTTGAATCTCCTGAGTTTGCTGATCTTATCAATAGTTATGACGGCATTAAAAAATATATGGGTGCCAAGTTCAACTTTGATAAAGACAAGAAAGATGCCAGAGAATTTGAATCACTGAAAGATTTTTCACAATTCATTCTCGAAGATGGAAAACAAGGTGCCTACATCCAACGTTACAAGGGTCTTGGTGAAATGAACCCTGAGCAACTTTGGGAAACAACCATGAATCCTGAAAACAGAACACTTCTACAGGTAAAAATTGAAGACTCAATTGAAGCCGATCAAGTGTTCTCTGTTCTTATGGGTGATGCCGTTGAACCAAGACGTCAATTCGTTGAAGACAACGCATTGAATGTTAGAAACCTAGACGTTTAATAGGAAACAGAAGATATGAGTGACGAAAACAACACACCAGAAAATCCAAACGACGGTAATGTAGCACCAGTCGCAATCCAGGATGAAATGAGAAATTGTTACCTCGACTATGCCATGTCGGTAATTGTCGGGCGTGCTCTTCCAGATGTTCGTGATGGATTGAAGCCGGTTCACAGAAGAGTGCTTTATGCAATGCACTCTCTTGGTAATTACCATAATAAACCTTTCCTCAAATCAGCCAGGGTTGTGGGTGATGTGATTGGTAAGTATCACCCGCACGGTGACTCAGCCGTATACAACACTATTGTTCGTCTCGCTCAAGATTTCTCTATGAGATATCCGCTTGTAGATGGTCAAGGTAACTTTGGTTCAATTGATGGTGATAATGCTGCCGCCATGAGGTACACCGAAATCAGAATGAAGAAACTTTCAGAAGAACTTCTTCGTGATCTTGATAAAGAAACTGTCGATTGGCAGCCAAACTATGATGATTCTTTGAAAGAACCAAAAGTTCTTCCAACAAAAGTACCAAACTTGTTGGTGAATGGTTCTGCCGGTATTGCCGTCGGTATGGCCACCAATATTCCACCACATAATTTAACAGAAGTGATGACTGGATTGATTGCCTTGTTGGATGATCCAAGTCTGTCCGTTGATGCTCTTATGAAATTTATTCCTGGACCTGACTTCCCTACTGCGGGATCAATTCATGGAACTGAAGGAATCAAATCAGCATATAAGACTGGGAAAGGTGTCATTCAGATCAGAGCAAAAACTGATATTGAAAGTTACGGGAAAAGTGGAGACCGAGAAAGAATCGTCATCACTGAACTCCCTTATCAGGTGAATAAAGCAAAGTTGATTGAGAAGATTGCAGAGCTTGTGAATAACAAACAAATTACAGGAATTTCTGATCTACGTGATGAATCTTCTCGTGAAGGTATTCGTGTTGCAATTGATCTTAAGAAAGGTGAAATTGGGAATGTTATCTTGAACAGACTGTACAAGATGACACAACTCCAGACATCTTTCGGTATTATTTTCCTTTCAATCAGCAATGGATCACCGAAAGTTCTCGATCTTAAAGAGCAGTTGAACTGTTTTATTGATCACAGACGAGAAGTCGTCATCAGAAGAACAGTATACGAATTGAAAAAAGCCAAAGAGAGAGCGCATATTCTCGAAGGTTTGAAAACGGCTGTAGAAAATATCGATGAAATCGTCGAGATGATCAAAAAATCACAAGGCCCAGCAGAAGCCAAGACCAAATTGATGAGTACCTACTCATTGTCTGAGATTCAGGCGCAGGCCATTCTCGACATGAGACTCCAGAGACTAACTGGTCTTGAAAGAGACAAGATTATTGCTGACTACAAAGCGATAATGGAAGAAATTGCAAGACTTGAAGGAATCCTTAACAGTGAAGAACTGATTAGAGGAATCATCAAAGAAGAGTTCCAGGAAGTTGTTGAGTCATACGGCGATGAAAGAAGGACAGAGATTGTCGGTAGAGCTGATGAAATCCAAATGGAAGATCTCGTTAAGCAAGAAGATGTGATCGTTACCATTACCCACAAGGGTTACATCAAGAGAATGCCTACTGATACATATAAAACTCAGAAGCGTGGTGGAACGGGAGTTAAGGGATCCGGCGGAGATGAGGATTTCTTCACAGATATCTTTATTGCAAACACTCACTCCTCTATCCTTTTCTTTACTACAAAAGGACAGGTCTTTTCTCAGAAGGTTTACCAGATCCCAGAAGGGACAAGAACGGCTAAAGGTAGAAACATTGCTAACCTTATCCAGATTCCATCTGGAGAAAAGGTCAAAGCAATTGTTTGTATCCAGTCTGATGCCGACTTCGATAACAAATTCCTCATGTTTGCCACTGAAAAAGGTCTCGTGAAGAAAACGGAACTTGGTGACTATAAAAGAATCAAGCAATCTGGACTTAGAGCAATCAAAGTTCAGGATGGAGACTCTGTACTTGAAGTTAAAGTGACCGATGGTGAAAAAGATGTACTTCTTTGTTCTACTGGTGGAAAAATAATCCGTTTTGCAGAAACTGATGCCAGACCAATGGGTAGAGTTTCTCAAGGGGTTAAAGGAATTCAGCTCGATGACGAAGAAAGAATCATCGGTATGGAAATCATTGATGACTCTGTTGAAATTCTGACTGTAACTCAAAAAGGTTACGGAAAACGTACTTCAACATCACAATACAGAAAGCAAACCAGAGGTGGAAAAGGTATTTTAGCAATGAGATTGACCGACAAGAACGGACAAATTGTTGCTATCAAGCCAGTCACAGATAAAGACGACCTCATGATCATCACTGACAAAGGTCAAGTGATTAGAACGAAAATTTCTGGAATCAGCTTAATGGGTAGAGCTACTCAAGGTGTTCGTATCATCAAGTTGAAGGAAGGAGAATCGGTTGTAGCAATTGAAAAAATTGTAGAACCAGAAGATGATGAGTCTTAGAAAAACCATATTGGGAGGAGTCGTAGGGCTCCTCCTTCTTATTCTAGTTGCTGATTTTACTCCAAGATTTCACAAAAGAATTCTAGAGGCACAGGAACTTCTCCAAGAACAGCGTTACAACGAATCAATTTCTATTTATCAAAGTATTCTTGAAGCCAACCCTGAAAAAGAACTCAAGGTAAAAATTTTCTATCAACTTGGTGAAGTCTACTCGATCAACCTTGGAAATAATAGAAAGGCCGTTGAGTATTATAAGAAAGTGAAAGAAACAACGGACGATCCTCTATGGTTGGTAAAGTCTGAGGAAAAACTAGGAGATATTTCTTTCACATATTTGAAAGATTTCAATCAGGCCGTAAGTAGCTATCAGCGTCTCTCGAATTTTGAACCTAGATTGAATGAACAAGATTTCTATCAATATAGATGGGCGCTCTCACTTTCAAAAATGAAAAAATATGATGAGGCGATTGAGAAGTTCAAACAAATTCTCAATTCGAAAGGACATGAGCATCAAGTGGATTCACTTTTCCAAATGGGAATGATTCATTTTGAAAAAAAGGAATGGCGACAAGCTATTTCATTTTGGAATCAGTACATCCCAAGAGAAGAGAGAAAAGATTATGTTGTTGAGGCTAAATTCTTAATGGCCAATGCTTATGAAACACTTGAGGCCCTGAAGAAAGCTTATAATATTTATTATTCAATTCTCGGTGAGTACCCCAACACTGAAGTCATTCAGAGTCGTCTTAATGCGATTTACCAGAGAAGAATTGCCAGGAAGAGATAATTTTGAAAATTGATCGAAAATGGGTCAAAACCCTTGGCCTGGCGTTAAGTCTTCCCTCTACAATTTTTGGCGCAGCGGCATCGCTCTTTTGGGCCGTAGGACAAGGATATATCTCTAAGCTGGTGGCCATCTTGGTCTTTTTACTTGTAATAGGAAATATCCTTTTTCTTATGGTTTATTATGCGTTTAAAAACAAAGATTGATTTTCGTAAGTACATAGTAATTACGATGGTTTCGACAGCTTTCTGCTGTCTGTTTGCGAGATCTGCCTCTGAAGTCGCAGGGATCTTCATTATTTATATTGCGGCACTTCTAAACCAAATGATGTTAACCGAAGTTGTTTTGGAGATGACTGCTCCCGAAGAAGAAAAGATATATAGCAAAGGATCAATGATCACTCTTGGCATTGGTAAGTTTGTCGTACTTATAGCAGGGATAACTTTGGGTGTACATTTTATGGGTAATAGGATAATCATTCCGGTACTAAATTACGTAATTCAAATATTTGCGCTCGGCTTCAGCATGAAGCAGGGTGAACCGGTAGAGAAAAAATGAAAAAACTTGCAGCGCTTTCATTACTATTTCTGAGCTTTGATTCTCAAGCAGGTTCTGGATTCAGATGGATCGGGACAATTGCCCATAACTTCCACATTCCAGAGCACATTTTAACTTTCATCTTCATTGGATTGCTTTTGACTGTTGTTGGTCTTGCTTATAGAGCAAAGATTGCAAAAGTTTCAAACGTGGTTATTCCAGACAAAGGAATCACATTCAGGAACTTTGTCGAACTATATGGAAAATTCATCTATACACAGTGTAATGCTGTTCTTGGTGAGAAAGATGCTCCAAAGTATTTTCAATTTGTTGCGACTATCTTCATTTTGATTTTCCTTTCAAACCTTATTGGTTTGTTTCCGGGATTTCTTCCTCCAACTGAAACTTTGAATACAACTCTTGCTTTGGGTTGTTTTTCATTCCTTTACTACAACGTTAAAGGGTGTAAGGAACTTGGGACGATCAACTACCTCAAGCACTTTGCAGGTCCATTATGGTACCTGGCGTTCCTTATCTTCCCGATTGAAATTCTTTCTAACTTCATCCGTCCAATGTCACTTGCACTTCGTTTGCAAGGGAACATGATGGGTGACCACAAGGTTTTGGAAACATTTTCTGGACTAGAAGTTCTAGGGCTTAAGCTTTCGCTTTTTGTTCCAATGCCTTTTTACATTCTTGGACTCTTGGTTTGTTTTATTCAAGCCTACGTGTTCACGATGCTATCAATGGTTTATATAAGTCTGGCTACAGCACATCACGATCATGATGAAGCTCATGCCCATTAATTATTTCATTTAAGGAGTATTAAAATGAAAAATCTTGCACTTGGTTTTGCTTTTGTTCTTCCACTTATGCTTGTAGCTTCAGCTGCTTTTGGTGCTGAAGGTGGAATGTCTGACACATCTGTTAAGTACATTGCTTATTTCTTCGCAATGGCTATCGCTGCTTTTGGTGGTACTGCTGCTCAGTCAAACGCTGCTTCTGTAGCTCTTGACGGGATCGCTAGAAACCCATCAGCTGCTGACAAGATCCAAACTCCAATGATTCTTGGTCTTGCTCTTATGGAATCACTTGTGATCTTTACCCTGATCTCAGTGTTCCTAGTATAATTCTCGATTTTTCAAAGATTTATACATATGAAGGCACCCGCTCAGGGTGCCTTTTTTATATCTAATTCGCCAAATCACCTTTGACTAACTTCTGCTTGATTCTAAAAACACAGTGCACAATGACATTGTGCAAAAGAAAAGGTTTAAAGAGCGCCTATGAAGGACAAAACGCTCGATACAATATACATGCAGGAAGCGCTATATCTCGCTCGTAAAGGCGAAGGAATGGTCTCCCCTAATCCAATGGTGGGAGCAGTGCTTGTAAAGGACTCAAGGGTGATTGGGAAGGGCTATCATGCCAAGTATGGTGAAGCTCATGCCGAAATCAATGCAATTGATAATGCTTCAGAAGATCTGGATGGTGCAACACTCTATGTCACATTAGAGCCATGCTGCCATACTAACAAAAAGACACCTCCATGCACCGAAGCTTTAAAGGATCTCCCGCTAGCAAGAATTGTTATCGGCTCTCTTGATCCAAATCCAGAAGTGGCCGGTAAGGGTGTCGACTATCTTCGAAATCAAGGATTCAAAGTTGATGTGGGTGTTTTAGGTAATGAATGCCACGAGTTGAACTCAGCCTTTGAAAAATACATTACTCAAAAGAAATCATATGTTCATTTGAAATTGGCCCAAACACTTGATGGAAAAATGGTAACGAACACAGGTTCATCAAAGTGGATCACAGATGAAGATGCCAGAAAGAAAGTACATGAACTTAGATTTAAATATGATGCTGTCGTCATTGGTAAGGAAACACTGATAAATGATAATCCAACATTGACCATCAGGTATGGACTCGATCAGGGGAAAGTGCCTTGGCGTGTAGTTATCGGCGATCCTGCTGGCCTTGAAACTCATTACAACCTTTTCAATGATGAGTATGTATCAAAGACCATGATGGTTTTTAGAAAAAGAAAATATTCTGTGACTGAGGAAGCAAAAATCAAACTACTTGAAGAAAGAGGAGTGAAGTTTGTTCCTGTAGTTGGTGAAGGTAATTGGCTTAACCCCTCAGAAATTTTGAAAGCTCTTGCCAGTGAAAAAATTGGCAGTATTCTGATTGAAGGTGGACCAACCCTACTCACTCAGTTTATAGAAGCCAAAGAATACGACAAACTCTCGATTTTTATTGCCCCTAAAGTTATTGGCAATGGAAGAAGTTTTTTTGAAAGTGAAACGGTAAATATGGAAGAGGCCTTGAGTCTTAGAAATCCAAAATATGAGATGGTAAACAACCAAATCATAGTTGAAGCGGAAGGTTTGAACTGATGTTTACGGGACTGATCCAGCAAATATCAAAAGTGAAAGAAATTCATCCAAATAAGGAAGGAAAGACTTTTACTATTGAATTTAAGGGAGCAGAAAATTTAATCAAGATTGATGACTCCGTTGCAGTCAATGGCGTATGTCAGACAGCTGTCAATGTAACTGGGGACCTGGTTACTTTTCAGGCAGTTCATACAACACTCGAAAAAACCACATTAGGATCCTTGAAGCCAAATGATTTCATTAATACAGAACTTGCATTGAGAGCAAGCGATAGACTTGGCGGCCATATGGTTCAAGGCCATGTAAATGGCACCGGTAAAATTTCAGAAATCAGAAACATGGGTGAAAATTATTTAGTTACTGTAAGTTACCCAGAAACTCTTGGGCGATACTTTGTAGCAGAAGGTTCTGTGGCCATTGATGGTATCAGTTTGACTATTGCGGAACATCAAATGGATAAATGCACTTTTACTTTATCAATAATTCCACACACTTGGGACAACACGATCTTACAACATAGACAAGTTGGGGATCAGGTGAATATTGAAGTTGATATATTGGCTAAATATGTGGAAAACATGCTTAATTATGCCAACAAACAGAAGCCTGAATCGAAGATAACGATGAACTGGCTTTCTGATCAGGGTTTTTAAATGCTGAATAAAATTGAAGAAGCTATTCTTGAAATTGAAAACGGCAATATGGTGATTGTTGTTGATGATGAAAATCGAGAAAACGAAGGCGATCTCATCATGGCCGCTGAAAAATGTACAGCGGATGATATTACATTTATGGCCAATTATGGAAAAGGATTGATCTGCACTCCAGTTTCAACTTCCATAGCCAGGCAGTATCAACTAGATCCAATGGTTAAAGATAACGATTCAGTTCACTCTACCGCATTCACTGTTTCAATTGATTCGGTTCATGGTGGGACAGGTATTTCTTCAGCCGATAGAGCTCTAACTGTTAAAACATTAGTTGATGACAATATGGGCGCAGCAGATCTTTGTCGTCCCGGACATATTTTTCCTTTGATCGCCAGAGATGGTGGTGTGATGGAAAGGCCAGGACATACTGAAGCGGCCGTTGAGCTATCAACAATGGCCGGTTTCAAAGCAGCTGGAGTGATTTGCGAAATTTTAAACCCAGATGGAACTCTTGCCAGACTTCCAGAATTAAAAGTGTTCGCAGAGAGACATAACTTAAAAATAATTTCGATCGAAGATTTGATCGAGTATAAAAAAAATATCGTTGTAAATACATCTGATACCAACGTGGAGAAACATTATGGCTCAAATTCTTGAAGGTCATTTAAATGCAGAAGGCTTAAAATTCGGGATCGTCGTTGGACGTTTCAATGAATTTATCTCAGGAAAACTACTCGACGGTGCTTATGACTGTCTTAAAAGACATAAAGCAGATCTTGAAAGCGTAGATACTGCTTGGGTTCCAGGAAGTTTTGAAATTCCCCTAGCGGCTAAAAAACTTGCTCAAACAAAAAAATATGATGCCATCATCTGTCTAGGTGCTGTTATTAGAGGTACAACTCCTCACTTTGATTTTGTTTCCGCAGAAGTTGCAAAAGGTTGTTCAAAAGTAAGTCTTGATACTGATATCCCAGTAATCTTTGGAGTTATTACGACTGACAATCTAGAGCAAGCGATTGAAAGAGCAGGGACAAAAGCAGGCAACAAAGGATGGGACGCAGCTATGAGTGCCATCGAAATGGGAAGTCTTTACAGAAGATTCGAACTCTGAGAAAGCTCGTAAAGAAAAACAGCTGAAGCGCATGCAGCGTTGAAATGTTGAACATTTTCAGCCATGGGAATTTTCAACAGGACATCACTGCATGCTTTAATCTCCTCATCCATACCATCTCCTTCACTACCAATTATTAATGCAGTCTTGTTAGAAAACTTATATCCATGTAAAGTTTTGGACACTTCTTCATTTGCAGTACCAACTACCTGATAACCGTACCCCTTAAGTTCATTCAAACTTGATGGAAGGTTTGAAGTTTTATGAAAATTCAAAAAGAAAGTGTTTCCCATTCCAACACGAATACATCTTTTGAGAAATGGATGACATGTTTTCGAATCAAAAAGAACATTTTTAATTCCAAAGCCCGCAGCATTTCTCATCATGGCACCAACGTTTTCTGGAGAAGTAAGTCCGTTCAAGACCAAAATTGGTCCAGATAAGTCTGAGAGAGATGTAAAAGGTTTCATTTTTCCAATTGCCATGATCCCTTTATGATATTTCTTACCCGTCATGCTTTCTGAAACGGCATCTGAAATAATTTGATAAGTTTTGTTGCTTAAAAAATCACTATTATCTTTCAAAAAAGATTCAGAGACTAAAAGAGAAACTAGTTCATATTCAGATTCAATCAATTTTTTAATTACTTTAAGACTTTCAGCGACAAATAGATCCTCATCCAAAGAATCTTTTCTAAGTGAAGCATAAAATTTAAGGTCAGGGTGATCAGGATCAGTAATCATTTCTTAAGAACTTTTTTAAGATACTTACCGGTAAAACTTTCTTTCACCTTTGCAATATCTTCAGGTGTTCCTGTAGCGACAATATTTCCTCCGCCCTCTCCACCTTCTGGTCCAAGATCAATAATATTATCTGCAGCTTTGATGACATCAAGATTGTGCTCAATGATAATTACAGTATTGTCGTCTTCTACTAACGAATTAATCGCAAGAAGAAGTACTCTGATATCTTCGAAGTGAAGTCCTGTTGTAGGTTCATCAAGAATATAAAGGCAATGACCTCTGGTTTTCTTGGCGAGCTCTTTACTGAGTTTGAGACGCTGGGCCTCTCCCCCACTGAGGGTTGTTGCTGGTTGGCCCATCTTCATATATCCAAGCCCAACTGAAACCATTGTGCCAAGAATCCGTTTCATCTTGGTATGATTAGTGAAAAACTCGTGGGCCTCTTCTATTGTCATGTTCAAGACATCGGAAATACTTTTTCCTTTATATAGAATAGAAAGCGTCTCCTTATTAAATCTGGATCCTCGGCACTCACTGCATTCAATAAAAACATCTGGCAAAAAATGCATTTCAATTTTTTTGACGCCATTTCCTTCACAGGCTTCGCATCGACCACCTTTTACATTGAAACTAAAACGACCAGGCTTGTAGCCTCTGACTTGTGATTCAGGTGTCTTACTGTAGAGAGTTCTGATTTCATCGAAAACTCCAGAGTAAGTCGCAGGATTCGAATGAGGTGTTCGCCCAATTGGGCTTTGATCAAGTTCAATAATGCTCTTGATATCTGAGAGACCTGTGATAGCTCGATAATTATTACGGTGATAAAGTTGTTTATCTTTTCTGGAAAGATATGCTCTAACTGCTGGAGTGAGAACATTATGAACTAATGTTGATTTTCCACTACCACTGACACCTGTAATGCAAGTCAGGGTGGATAATGGAATCTCGACATCAATCTTCTTCAAGTTGTTATCTTTGGCACCAAGAAGCTTTATGAACTTCTTTGCAGTTCTTCTTTGATCAGGGATGGCTATTTTATCCTTACCTGTGAGGTAATTGCTTGTGATGGTTTTCTTTTTTAGAATCTCTAATGGTGTTCCGTGGGCGACAATCTTTCCTCCGTGAATCCCTGCACCTGGTCCCATATCTATTATGTAATCTGATTCCCTCATTGTTTCTTCATCGTGTTCAACGACAAGAACAGTATTTCCAATATCTCTGAGATTTTTCATTGTTTCTATCAAGCGCTGATTATCACGTTGATGGAGTCCAATGGAGGGCTCGTCAAGAACATAAAGAACACCAGAAAGAGCAGAGCCAATCTGAGTAGCAAGTCTAATTCTTTGACTCTCTCCCCCACTTAATGAGGCTGCTGACCTGTTCAAAGAAAGATAACCAAGACCTACATCAACTAAAAAATTGAGTCTGTTGGAAACTTCCTTAATAAGCTTGTCACCAATGAGTTTCTTTTCACCAGTTAGCTTTAACGAATTGAAGAAATGTGAAGCATCCTCAATGCTATATACACACAACTCCATGATATTCTTCTTGTCGATTAATGTAGATAAAGCCACCTTGTTAAGGCGAAGTCCGTTACAAGATCTACAAGTCTTGATGTTCATGTATTCTTCAAGACTTTTACGTACCCTTTCAGAGCCGGTTTCAAGAAACTTCTTTTCAAGCCAAGAGATAAGGCCTGGAAATGTCTTTTTAAATTGAAACTTGGAATTTTCACTCTGGAAGTTGAATTCGTATACGGTGTCAGAACCTTCAAAGAGAAGATCCTTGAACTTTTTTGGAAGTTTTTTATATGGTGTTTTAAAATCAATACCTTCCTGGTCTGCCATGTTCTCAACCATTTTAAAGAGAAAGGAATTTCTCTTGGTTATAACAGGTATGGCACCATCAGGAATTGAAAGGTTTTCATCAAAAAGTAAGAGATCATGATCGAAGCTCTTGCTTTCTCCAAGGCCATTGCAAGTAGGACATGCACCTAGAGGTGAGTTGAATGAAAATAATCTTGGTTCAAGGTCAGGGTAAACATTTCCACTCTTTGGGGCCATGTTTTTCTCACTGAAAACAAATTCCTTGTCATCAATAAGCACTGTGATTATTCCATCGCCAAGTTTTAAAGCATGTTCCACGCTATCTGTAAGGCGCTTCTCAACACCTTCTTTTAAAAGAATCCTATCAACGACCAGATCAAGAGAATGTGTTTTTCCTTTCGGAATTGATATTTCATCATCAATTGTCATGATTTCGCCGTCTATTCTTACTCTGGAAAATCCCAAAGAGAGGAACTTCTTGATTTGAAAGTCTAGCTCTTTATTTGTACCTTCAATAATCTTCGCAAGAATGAAAACTTTGGACTTCTCTTTGTGTTTTAAAACCTCGCGAACAATTTCTGGTGGAGTGTGCCTTTTGACCTCCTCACCAGTCTCCGGACAGTAGAGAGTCCCTACTCGTGCATAAAGCACACGCATATAATCAAAAATTTCTGTAATAGTTCCAACTGTAGAGCGAGGATTTCTTGAACTTGTCTTCTGATCAATGGCAATCGCTGGAGAAAGACCAGTGATACTTTCAACATCAGGTGCTTGATATTGCCCAAGAAACTGTCTTGCATAACTACTTAAGCTCTCAATATATCTTCTCTGCCCCTCAACATAAATGGTGTCGAATGCTAGAGAGGATTTACCGGAACCACTTGGGCCAGTAATTACGGTTAAAGTATTTTTTGGTATCTTGATGGAAACCTCATCAAGATTGTGAACATTAGCTTTAGTTACATTGATCGATTCATGACTCATTGATGAATCTCCCTCTTTAAGGCTTGTTTGATAACAAAGAGACAGCCACTATAGTCAGCACAGTTTTTGTAAGCAATATCTGGAGCAGTCCCATGATCGACGCTCATTCTTACAAAGTCCAAGCCGTAAGTTATATTTGCACCAATCAATTCATTTCTAGTCTTGAATACACCGAGTCCCTGGTCATGAGACATGAAAAAAGTGAATGAATCGTTTTTGTAGAAGTATTTATGTTTCCAAATAGTGTCAGCGGGAATTGGTCCAATGAAATTCTTATTGGGATATTCACTCTTCAATTTTTTAATCGCTATCTCGATTTCATTTTCTTCATTGCCCATGAGTCCGTCTTCTCCGCAATGAGGATTGAGGCCTGAAAAAAGTATGTATTGGGTACCTTTTAAATCCCTTGAAGAGAGTACAGTCCTCACCCTTTTGAGAATTAGATTTGAATTAATACTTGGAATCTCTTTAACGGGTATATGGTCAGTAATTAGTCCAACGGTATTTATACGACCTTTAAAAACCATACAAAGGTCATCCTTTTTGAAATGATGTCGGAAGAATTGTGTATATCCACTAAAGTCGACACCATCTTGTTTAAATGATTTCTTATCACTTGGAAGGGTAATCAGTGTGTCAGTACTCTTGATGACTTTGAGCGCTTCAAGAAGAGAGTTTAATGTCGGCGACTTTGGGTCTACCCATACACATTGGATCTCTCGGCTTGAAAGCTTCAGCGAATGATTCATTATAGAGAATGGAATCTTCAAGGACTTTAAGGTTTTTTCTACCAAATTTTTTGAGGCAAATAATTTGAATGAACTCTGGTGGAGCTTTTCAATAGAAAGAAAGCTTTTAAAAAAGACTTCCAAACCAATGGACGGTTCAGAGCCTTGAGTTACCAGTATCATTCAGGCCTCTAAAGGAAATACTTGAGATAATGTTTGTTTTGCTCGCGCTTGAACCAAAGCTCAGTAACCTTTTGAGCTTCTTCCTCAAAAATCTGTTGTTTGATTTGAGGCTTGGCACGCTTGAAGACTTCACTAGCTACCAAGTCTTTCTTCTTAACAAAGAATACGTGGTAAGCATCTCCAATGAGAATAAGGTTACTGAACGAACCTTCATCAGTTCTTTTAAGAAGCTTCTTCAAAGAGTTTGTTAAACCATCTTCTGTGATATTCCCAAGAACGTTGGTATTCAACTCTTTAAATTTTTCAGGAAGAATCCCTGTCGTTTGAAACTTTGTGAGCATACTTTTAAAAGAGCTTTTCATTGAACTGCTCATGCGATTCTTTGGAAATGAAAAGTCGACTAGGTTGTATCTGAAGTTCAAGGTCTTGTTATCGAGATTCATTCTGTAAAAACGGTTTTTGATTTCTTGATCTGTGATTGAAATCAAAGGTTGAATTACTCTAGAGCTGAAAATATTAAATTCGATGGTTTCTCTGATAATTTCGAAATATTCATCGAAGGTCATGTTATTTGACTGTAGAAACTGAAGAAGAGCAGCACGATTAAGTCTTAGTCTTTTCTCTGTAGATTTGATTTGAGATTCAACTTGATCATCTTCAATGATGTAACCAATTTCGCTCAATCTCGCTCTGATCATATAACGATGTGTAACAAGTTCGGCCAACTGCTTTTGGTTCATTCTTGTTTTGTTGTAAATAACTGGAGAAATATTTCTACGTGCAGGTAGATTTGCAGCAATTCTATTAATTTGAGATTGCGTAATAACCTTGTCATTGAAGACAGCAACAACCTTATCCAGAAGTCTGGCATGGGCCTGGGTGGTTAGGATTAGCGCGGCGAACAATAAATATTTAAGTGAACTCATCATAGGGATATAAAATAGATAAAAAAAGCGGCTCCTACAAGCCGCTTTTCCATATAAAGATAAAATGTCTGCTCAGTTGATTATTTGATGAGCTTTTTCTCAACAGAAATGTTGGCACCCTTTCTTAGATCATCGAAATATTTGGCAAGTACGGCATCCCTTTTCTTGTCGTAAACGATTTTCTTATAGAGCGGCATGTTAATTGACTTGAAGTCCTTCTTCGCAAGTACCTTGATGATGTGGTAACCGAATTGTGTTCTTACGGGAGGCGAGATGTACTCATTGGGCTTGCCTTTGATCGCATCAAAAAACTCTGGTGCAAGTCTTAGTGCCGGTTGAAATCCCATATCTCCCCCACTAGGAGCAGTGCTGCTTTGAGAGAATTTGTTTGCAAGTTCGGCAAATTTTCCAGGATTTTTCTTCAAGGTGTTATAAACTTCGATTGCTTTTTTAAGAGCTTCTTCAACTTCAACATCATCAGGCTCTACTCTAACTCTAAAAAGGATGTGGGCAGTTCTGTACTCTGGATTTTCATTATAGTACTTTTCAACATCATCATCCGTTACTGAAATCTTCTTAAGTTTTGGCTCAAGGTCTTTTGAGATTTGAGCGTGGTACATAATGTCTTCCATCTTGTATCTTACAGTTGGATCTTGATCGAGTTTGTTCTTTCTCGCTCTGGAGATTCCCAATCTTCTATTGATCAATTCATTTAAGACATCTTCTTTTTTAGCCGGCTTATCGTTAACGAAAAGCATTCTTTGTCTGTAAGCCTCGTCGAGCTCTTCTTTAGTTATTGATGATCCGTTTACTGTTGCAACAACAGCATCTTTCTTGGCTGCGTCTGCAATGAAAGGAACAATCATAAAGGCGACAATAGTAATAAGGCGAAGCATTGGCATTCCCCGTTCAAAAAGGTTCGTAGTTATAACTATTTTAACAAATTATGAAATAGTTGCTAATAAAAACGCTAACATGGTTGAATTTGCCCCGCAATATTTTGCGAGAGCTTTATCAGAGTTTCTCCGTCAACTTCTGAGTCATGACTGTAATGAACCTTGTAGTCAGGGGTGAACTGATATTTTTTTGGTTGAGAGAGGAAAACCTCAACGATTTTGTTTCTTAGTTGAACATCGCTGTCAAGAATATCCTTATCGAACTGATAGATCACAGAAGTGCCCACAACCTTGCATGAGCTGAGTCCCGTTTCCTGAAGAATGTTTCGAGATTCAAGCAAGGCAAACAAATTCTTGAGAGCAGTTGGATGTGTTCCATAGATATCAAGAAGATCCTCTTCCATTTTCTTTAGTGAATTAAGATCAGTACAATTCGAAAGCTTCTTATAAGTTTTTAAACGTTCACCAGAATTTTCAATATAGTCATTTGGAATATAACTTGGGAATGGAGCTGAAATTTCAATGTTTCTGTTACCTATTCGCCTTTCTCCCTTGAGTTCAGCAATTGCTTCCTTCAAAAGCTCCATATAGAGTTCGAGACCTATGGCCTCAATATGTCCAGATTGCTCCCCGCCTAGAATGTCACCAGCTCCTCGGATTTCAAGGTCGCAAGTTGCGATGTTGAATCCAGATCCCATCTCTGCATATGTTTGAAGGGCCTTCAATCTTTTCTCTGCAACCTGAGTTAATGAACGATGCTTTGGAATGACGAAATAAGCATATGCTTTTTTATCACTTCGACCAATTCGACCACGCAACTGGTGAAGTTGCGCGAGTCCAAAAGTGTCAGCTCGGTCGATAATCATTGTATTTGCATTTGGAATATCAATACCGGATTCAATGATCGTAGTGGAAATCAGAATTTGAAATTCATTATTGTAAAATTTCTGCATTCGGCTTTCGAGCTCTTTTTCAGGAAGTTGTCCATGAGCAAAAATAATTTTTGCTGAAGGTACCAGGTCGCGAATATAGGCAACATAGTTTTCCATATCCTGAACTTTATTGTGGACAATAAAAACTTGTCCTCCTCGAATCAGTTCCTTATCAATTGCCGCTTGGATCGTACGATCATCTTCCTTGATCAAGTAGGTCTTGATGGACTGACGTTTGGGTGGGGCTGTTTTGATAAGTGATAGTTCTCTAAGCCCGAGGAAGGCCAGTTGCAAAGTTCTCGGAATAGGAGTTGCGGTCATGGTCAGGAAGTCTACAGACTTCTTTAATACTTTTAGTTTTTCTTTGTGACCAACACCAAAGCGCTGTTCTTCATCGACGACAACAAGACCAAGATCAGCATACTTAATTTTGTCAGAGAGGAGTTTGTGAGTTCCAATAACAATATCAAGTTCACCACTTTCGAGATCTGCTTTGATTTTTGTGGTCTCCTTTGGGGACTTGAATCTACTTAGAAATTGAATATTGACTGCGAAATTTTTAAATCTTTCTTTGAATGAATAATAATGCTGAAGCGCAAGAACTGTTGTCGGAACCAAAACAGCAACCTGCTTGTTATCAAGTACTGCCTTGTAGGCTGCTCTCATGGCGACTTCTGTTTTGCCAAAGCCTACATCTCCACAAACGAGATGATCCATCGGCGTTGCCTTTTGCATAGATGCCAAAACATCATCAATAGCAGCAAGCTGATCAGGAGTTTCATCAAAGGGAAAGCTAAGTTCAAATTCCTTGAAGTCATGGTCGGGTTCAGAAAAAGCAAATGCTTTGGCACTTTGTCTTTCGGCCTGGAGACGTAGTAAATCAATAGCAAGTTTTTTGATACCAGACTTGGCTCTTTGTTTCGCTTTGTTGAATCTTGCCGTTCGAAGCGAATCAATATGAACTGTAGCACCAGAGTCAGCATGCTTTTGAATAAGATTTAACTTGTAGACTGGTACATAAACTTTGTCTTGGGATGTATACTCAAGAACAACAAAGTCTGCTTCTTGTCCCCCATGACTAAGACTTTCCATACCAATATATTTACCAACACCATGTTCGTTATGGATGACAAAGTCACCCTCTTTCAGGGTCCCAAGTTGTTCCGCAAACAAGTCTAGGTCTTGTTGTCGAACATGTTTGGTCTTTGCCTGCTTGTTAGCAAAGATATCGCCTTCTGAAAGAACGAGAACCGGTCCATTGGAATAATGAAATCCGCTTTTGATTCTGTGTTTGACGAATTTAATTCTTCGTTTCAATTCTTCATGAAAGTCGAGAACGTCGAGAAGGTGTTCAATTTCCTTTTTTCCGGCTTCAGTTTTTACACTGAAAATCAAGTCACCCTTGTATCTGAATTCTTTCTTGATGAATTCGAGAGCCTCTTTAACATATTCGGCTTTAGGTAATGTTGGATTAATGTGTTTGTTGAACCAAGAGGTTGCATTTTCAAGATGAAGATCAATCTTTGCTTTATCGCTTTCAATCTCTTGAACAATATTAACATCATTGATCTTTAAAACTTTTTTATCACTTAATTTCTCATAAAGTTTAAGATCATAGAGATGAGATGGCCCTGGAAGTATGCCATCACTTTCGACATCTTCTTTATCCTCTTCATGTTCTGATTCATATAGTTCCATCAAGGAAGCAAAGTTTTGATGAACTTCAAGCTCTTGAACGACAGTAAAAATAGTATCGTCATCGAAGTAGTCTAGTAGTGTTAGTGGCTCTTTGAAAAAAAGAGGGCAATAAACAGGATAATTTTCAAAAAGATAACCATCAGAAATCTTCTGAAAGATATCTTTTCTATTTTCAAATTTTTCTTTGAATCTAGGGCCAGGAATCGGGAGATGAGTTCGCAGGTTTTGTGGATACTCACCTTTCATCAGAGCTCCAGGGGTCACTCCGATTTTTAAATCTTGAAAACTTCGATCTCTAATAGTTCTTTGCGTATCAGGATCGATCTCAAAAATTTCTTCGATCATGTCGTCAAAGTAATGTAGACGAACAGGAACATGGGCCAGTGGAAAAATATCGAAGACTTCACCTTTTCTACAAAAAGTTCCTGGCTCCTCAACTGAAGTGCTGGAAGTGTAACCAAGTTCAGTAAGTTTTTCTGCAAGTTCATATGGTGAGACTACATCACTAACTTCAATATTTAGCGCATTGTGTGTAAAGAAATCTTTTGGAGGAGTTTTGAGAGGTAGTGCATCAAAAACAGTGATGACAAAAATCTTCTCCTTTGATTGATGCAGCTCTTCCAAAACGCGAAATCGTTTGAAGAGATTAACCTCTGATGACACCGCGCCACCATAAGGTGAGGTCTCAAGTCCAGGATAAAATCTAACCTGATAACCAGGTACAGTTTGACTAAGCTCTGCGTAAAGATTTTCAGCCAACTCTTGGGTTGGCGCGATAAAAAGTTGATGTCCTTTGCTGATGGCACTTTCGGGTGTTGATGCCTCAAGCCAAGAGCGAAGAATCCAACTCCATTGTTGAGCATTGACACCATTAAGTTCCAGCTCTTGATCATCATGACCAAGCCAATCTTGAATTCTGTTTTTGAGTGTATCAAACATGGAGAACTCCGGTGCGTAGCGAATCAAACTAAGACAGTTTGATCCAAGTGTAAATCAAAGAAAGTGACGCACAAAAATGGACTCATCTATACAGCTTTTGTCGGGCCAGAAAATAGATATCAAAGTGTTTCCATGATGTTACAGATCGTGTAATCTTGTGAGGCTTATATTTCATTATTATGGAGCGTGTCTCATGCCGGCATACAATCTAGATGTATACATGCCAGTAGTGATTCTTATGGTGATTGCCATTGTTATGGTAGTCGGAGCACTTCTGGTTGGTAAACTTTTAAGACCTCACAACCCTACTGCACTGAAAGAACAGGCGTACGAATGTGGTGAAGACCCTGTTGGATCAGCTTGGTCAAACTTCAACGTAAGATTTTACGTCGTCTCTTTGGTGTTCATCATCTTCGATGTCGAAGGTGCATTAATGTTTCCAGTAGCGGTGATCTACAAAAAATTCAATGGAATCGGCCAAGGCGGTTTGGTTCTGGCTTCACTTCTACTTTTTATTGGAGTGTTGGTTTCAGGAATTGTTTATTGCTGGAAGAAAGGTGACCTGGATTGGGTCAAGAGTTTTACACTCGAATCTTATCACCACGATAGAGATCAAGCTCAGGCTGAGCGTAAAACAGCATAAGACTGGATGTGAATGATGAATGACAATGTAGTTTCTTTTTTCTCAGACTCCCCTCCTTATCAAATGCTTAATGAAAAGCTTTCGTGGCTTTTGAATTTTGATACAAGTGGAATGCTTACGTTTGTAATTTATTTCGTGGCAGCTTTTGTCATCGTTAATGTCATGGCTTTGGTCGGTGGCTTGGGAACATACGCAGAAAGAAAGATCTCCGCTGACTTACAGATGAGACAAGGTCCAAACCGTGTTGGTCCATTTGGTCTACTTCAGTTTCTTGCTGACGGTGTAAAAATGATCATGAAGGAAGACATTATTCCTAAAACATCGGACAAGTACCTTTTCTTTATTGCACCAATTCTATGTATGGTTGGTGTGTTTGCAACGCTTGCTGTTCTTCCATTCTCTTCAGGTTTCACGCTTACTCACTTGAATATTGGTGTATTCTACGTACTAGGCGTTTCCTCACTTGTTGGTGTTGGAATCTTCTTGGGTGGTTACTCATCAAACTCAAAGTGGTCAATGCTTGGTGGAATGAGAGGTGCCTCACAGATCATAAGTTACGAAGTACCGGTTACCCTATCAATCATCGCGATGGTTCTATTGGGTGGTGGACTTAACTTCAAAACAATCGTTGGTGCCCAAGGTGGAATGCCACACGAGTGGTTTATCTTCCATAACCCATTCACAATTATCAGCTTCGTCGTTTTCTTTATTGGGATGTTGGCTGAAACAAACAGGGCCCCATTCGACCTTCCGGAAGCGGAATCAGAATTGGTTTCGGGCTATCACACAGAATTTACAGGTATGAGATTTGCTTTCTTCGCGCTTGCTGAATACGTTGAGGTATTTGTTGTATGTGGTGTTGCGGCAGCTCTTTATCTTGGTGGTTACCAAGTTCCTTTTGGATTGAGCAGTATGGAAGTACTTCATACTAAAATTGGTCTTCCTATGGCCCCCGCCAAGATGATCGGCCAATTCCTTGAAATTGGTGGATTTGTAACTAAGACAGTTCTTCTTTATTACGTAGTTATTTGGATCAGATGGACGCTTCCAAGATTGAGAGTAGATCAATTGATGACTCTTTGTTGGAAGTACCTGACTCCGATTGCACTATTCAACCTTGTTGGGGTTGCCGTTTGGATCTACCTATTTAATGGGGAGTCCATGTGGAATCTTGTTTTCAAGACTGGTGCAGCGGCAGCAGGTCATCATTAATATATTGGAGATATAAAGATGTTTGATAATTTCCTATTTCTTTCTTCAGCTTCACTGACGATCGTTGGTGCGCTGGCTGTAGTACTTGCTCCAAATCTAATGCATGCCTGTACTTACCTCCTTACCGCCTTGGTTGGGGTTTCGGGATTGTACGTTACACTTTCTGCTGACTTTCTAGCTGCAACTCAGTTGGTTGTTTATGTTGGTGGTGTCGTAATTCTCATGCTTTTTGCCATCATGCTTACAGGTGGAAACGACAACAAATCGGTTAACAAGTTTGGAATCGAAAAAGTGGCTCCAATGGGTAATGCCAAAACATTCACCTTGGCAGGTTTTTCAGCATTCGTAATGGCCTTGGTCATTTTGAAAATCATTGCAAACGTTAACAAAGCTACTCCTAAAGCGGAGATGGCTCCATATGAAACAACGGTAGAGAGAATCGGCGAACTCTTGATCACTGATCATGTACTTGCTTTTGAAATCTCATCAGTTCTACTACTTGGAGCTCTAATTGGTGCGGCCCTGATCGCCAGACCAAGGAGAAGAGAACAATGATTACCCTATCAAGCTATCTTGCCATTTCATTTGCTCTATTTGTTTGTGGCATTGCTGTCATGATCGCAAGAAAGAACATTATTGCCATCCTTCTTGGTATTGAATTGATTCTCAACTCTGCGGCACTTAACTTTGCAGCCTATACAAGATTTGTGAACCACAACCTTGATGGTCACATCATGTCTTTGTTCATTATTGTCATTGCTGCTGCTGAAGCTGCGGTTGGCTTAGCGATTGTTATTAGATTCTTTCAAATCAGGGAAAGCATCCATATTGATGATGCGACCCAGTTGTTGCAATAAAGGAAACCCGAATGGAGTATACACTCGGAAGCATTTTACCAATTGTTCTAGGACCATTCCTGGCATTTGCCGTTAATGTGTTCCTCGTCAAAAGATGGACCAAGTTGGGAGTATTTCTCAGCTGTTTTGGTATGTTTGTCTCTCTTTTCTACTCTTTCAGAATTTTTAAAGACTTTGTCTTTGGAAAGTATTCGACAGATTACTATGTACACAAGGTGTTTACATGGTTCGATCTGAAGGCCGCTGGAATTTCTGACTTTGCAGTAGATATGGGTATTTACCTGGACAATATGTCAGCCGTAATGCTTTTCATGGTTGCGGGTTGCGCGTTCTTAATTCATATCTTCTCAACGTACTACATGGCAGAAGATAAGAGATTTGGAAGATTTTTTGTTTATCTTTCTCTCTTTACAACTGGAATGCTTGGTCTTGTTCTTTCAGACAACCTGCTTTCAGTTTTCATCTTCTGGGAACTTATGGGCTTTTGCTCATACTCGCTTATTGGCTTTTACTATGAAAAAGAAGGTGCCGGTAACGCTTCAATGAAAGCATTTATGACAACAAGAATTGGGGACGTCTTCTTTCTTGTTGGTATTCTTGCAATCTGGACCACTGTCGGTTCTGTTAGATTTACTGATATCTACGCTGCCATTTCAAGTGGAGCATTCGATGGTTTGACAGCTGTTGGAATTCCTTTGGCAACATTTGCAGCATTCTCAATCTTTATGGGAACTATTGGTAAATCGGCTCAGTTTCCTCTACAGGTCTGGCTACCTGATGCGATGTGGGGACCAACTCCATGTTCAGCTCTAATTCATGCTGCCACCATGGTTGCTGCAGGTGTTTATCTATCACTTAGAATGTATCCTTTGATGGAGCTTGGCGGGATAACGACTTTCATTGCGTATATCGGAGCCATTACGGCATTTGGTGCAGCAACGATCGCTCTTGTTCAAACTGACATCAAAGCAGTTCTCGCTTACTCAACAATTTCACAGCTAGGTTATATGGTTCTTGGAATTGGTGTTGGTGCTTACAACGCAGCCTTCATGCACCTTATTACTCACGCTGTTTTCAAAGCATGTCTGTTCCTTTCAGCGGGTTCGGTTATTCACTCGCTTCATGATCACCATACCCATGCGCACGTGCAAGAGATGCCGCGGATGGGAGGTCTTCGAAAGAAAATGCCACTAACCTTCTTGGCCATGCTTTGTTGTACATTTGCTATCGCAGGCTTCCCGCTTTTCAGTGGATTTGTATCTAAAGATAGAATCCTTGGTGATGCCCTTGTGATGGCAACACATAGTAAGGCTTACTGGATTCCAGCCTTCCTTGGATTTACAGCAGCACTACTTACAGCTTTCTATATGTTCAGAATGATGTTCCTTACTTTCTTTGGTGAGCCGAGAGACAAGGAACTTTATGATCATACTCATGTTGAAAAACTAAGCTGGAATAGAAACGTTCCACTACTTCTTCTAACTGTTTTTACTCTTGGTGCCTGGTATTCAGGTAGCTTCTTCGGAGCTTGGGTAAAAGTTCCAGGTGTTGAACACAAGGAGTGGTTTGCAACATTGATTGAGAAGCCACATGTTGAAAAGTTCAAGGCTTACAAAACTCTTCCATTTGGAAGTGTTGATACTGGAGCAGATAGAGTTTTCGAAGAGTCTCATTATGATCCTGATCACGGCATGAGCAAAGAAGAGGCTCATCATGTTCACCTTGTTCACAACATTGGGGCCGTCGCTTCAATCGTTATTGCCCTTACAGGTTGGTTTATTGCCTTCATGATGTACTCGAGAGGGGCTTGGAATCCAGGTCGTTGGGTCAACGCTTTCAGTGGATGGTACAGAGCACTTCAAAACAAGTATTACTTTGATGATCTTTATGTGAAAGGTGTCCTTCAAAAGGGACTACTCCCATTCAATAATCTTTTGGCGAAGTTCGACATGAATATTTATGACCGCTATGCAATTGATGGATGGGAAGCGATCAATAGATTTTTCTATAGAATTGCCAGATGGACAGACAACGTTATCGTCGACAGTATCGGTGTCGATGGGACAGGTGCTTCTGTAAGATTCTTCAATGTTATTTTAAGAACATTTCAAAATGGGAAGATTCAGTTCTATTTCATTGTCTTCCTATTTGTAATGGTCGGTTATATTTGGAAATTGGTTTAAAAGTAATTATTTAATAAGGAGTTAACCGGTGAACGGTCATTCTAATTTGTTGAACTGGATTTTGTGGATGCCAATGATTGGTGTTCTGGTCGTGTTGTTGCTTCCAAGGAATAAAGAGGGAGCTATCAGATACACAGCATTGATCAATTCGATCATTACTTTCGCGTTGTCGATTGTTCTTTACATGAAGTTCGATCCGACGGTTCCAGGAATGCAGGAGTATTTCAAAGTACTCCATCCGTGGATCAGTCAGTTCAACATCAATTACTCTCTAGGTGTCGATGGTATTTCATTGCCAATGATTGTACTGACATCGCTCCTTTGTGTACTTTGTATACTTTGCAGCTGGACGATTTCAAAAAGCGTAAAGGCTTACTTCGCCCTCTTCTTGTTTCTCCAGTCGACAGTATTTGGTGTATTCATGTCACTCGACTTCTTCCTTTTCTATGTTTACTGGGAAGTTATGTTGATTCCAATGTTCTTCCTGATCGGTATCTGGGGTGGGGAAAACAGAGAATATGCAGCTGTTAAATTCTTCCTTTATACCTTCTTTGGTTCTGTCTTGATGCTAGTTGGTATGGTTGCTCTATATTTCGTATCAGCAGACAATCCATCAATCGGACAAAACACATTTGATATTCTTGCCCTATCTGGTGGTAAGTTCACCGACCTTTCATTGAGATTATTCGGTGTAGATATCAGTTTTGCGAAGTTCTTCTTTGTTATGATGTTTATCGGTTTCGCAATTAAGGTTCCAGTTTTCCCATTCCATACTTGGCTACCACACGCTCACGTCCAGGCACCTACTGCAATTTCTGTAATTCTGGCTGGTGTTCTACTAAAGATGGGTACTTACGGTTTCCTAAGAATTGCATTCCCAATCTTTCCACAAGCTTCAGTTTACTTTGCTGATGCTATTGCGTGGCTAGGTTTGATCAACGTTGTGTACGGAGCTCTTTGTGCGATGGCCCAGACGGACGTGAAAAAGCTTATTGCATATTCTTCAGTATCCCACATGGGATTTGTAATGCTTGGTCTTGCGGCCATGACAGTTCAGGGTATGAATGGTGCTGTTCTTCAGATGTTCAACCACGGAACTTCAACAGCTATGATGTTCCTTTTAGTTGGGATCCTTTATGAGAGATCACACCACAGATGGATCGTCAGACCTGATGGAACCAAAGGTTACGGTGGTCTTTACACTCAACTTCCAAAATACAGTATCGTATTCATTATCGCGATGTTTGCTTCTATGGGTCTTCCAGGTCTTTCAGGATTCATTTCTGAAGCTTTGATTTTCCTCGGGATTTATCAGAAGTACACAACCATTACTGTTATCGCACTACTTGGTCTTTTGATTGGTGCAGCTTACCTACTTTGGATGTTCAAGAGAATGTTCTTCGGGGAAGTTCTTGATGATTGTAAGAGCTACACAGACATGAATGCTCGTGAAATTTTCTATATGACCCCACTTATTATTGCAGTGATTGTGTTCGGTATCTACCCATCACCAATCCTAAATGTAATGAAGGTCTCTGTAGGTAACTTGGTATCGTTGCTTGCAAAATTTAATTAAGGTTTGAAGTATGGCACTGAATTATTTAGCTAGTATTTCCAGATATGTTCCAGAGTTGCTGTCTGTTGTAATCATGGTGGGTTTGATTTTTATCGAGGCTTGCTATGACAGAGAAGAAAAGAAGAAACCATTCTTCTACCTGGCTGCATTCTTCGGTCTTACCTTTGTATTCGTAAATTTGGCTGCTAGTCTTGGTAAGCCTGCGACAATGATCTTTACAGGTTCAATGACGATCGACCCATTTTCAACTCTTTCAAAAATGTTGATGGTTCTTGGAACAATGGGAGCGATTTATCTTTCTAAGGAATCAAAAGATATTTACGACAATCTAAAATCAGAATTTGCAATAATGGCAGTCGGTGTAATGATTGGTGGGATGATTCTCGCTTCGGCCAACAACCTATTGATGGTCTACATCGGGATTGAAACGCTTTCAATTCTTTCCTATGCCCTGGCTTCTTTCAAGAAAGACGAGGAAAGATCAAGTGAAGCAGGCCTTAAGTACTCTCTTTATGGAGGGATTTCTTCAGGGATCATGCTATTTGGTATGAGCCACATTTTCGGAATGTTTGGTTCAATTCAATTTGCCGACATCATTGCCGGGATAAACGGACTTTCAACAGCTCAGTTGGCCGTGCTTCTTCCATCTTTCATCATGTTCTTCGCAGGAATTGGTTATAAGATTGCTTGTGTTCCTTTTCACATGTGGGCGCCGGATGTTTATGAAGGTTCTCCTCTACCAGTAACAACATTCTTCAGTATTGTTCCTAAAGTGGCAGGACTTGCAATTCTACTTAGAGTAACCATGACATTCTTCGGACAAGAAGGTGCTCTGCAAGTTACTTGGGTTGGAGCCTTGTCTGTAATTGCCGCTCTAACCATGACTGTCGGTAACGTTTCGGCCATTGGTCAGAGATCTGTAAAAAGAATGCTTGCCTACAGTTCAATCTCACACGCCGGTATGATGATGATGGGTGTTGTTGTCATTAACGAACTTGGAACAAGATCAATTCTTTTTTACGCAATCACATATCTATTCATGACTTTGGTGGCTTTCTACGTCACAAGCTTTGTTGCTGATAAGTATGGAAATGATCACTTTGAAAGATTCAGTGGTCTGATAAAAAGATATCCAATGATGGCCATTATGATGACCATTGTGATGTTCTCTCTTGCAGGTATGCCACCATTGAGTGGATTTGTTGCAAAGTTCAACATTCTTGGCGCGCTTCTCTCTGAAAAGCATTACATGCTTGCATTGATTGCTGTGCTTAACTCTGTTGTTTCACTTTACTATTACATGAAGATCATTAAGCTGATGGTTTTGAAAGATGTAGAATCCATGGAGCCTATTATGGGTTTTGGAGTCATGAATCAGAGTATTATTCTTGTCTTGACTGTTCCAGTGGTGGCACTTGGTCTGTTCTGGAGTGGAATCATGAGACTCACTGAGGGGGCTTCAATATTCCTTGGGCCATAAATAGCACAAAGGATTGAATGGAGCTTCACCACTTTTTGGTATTTTTGGCACTATGTTTGGGTGTACCAATATTAATAGCCTTATTTATCAACTCTAAAAAGATATCGAAAAAGAAGTTGGAGTCCCTTGAAAGTGGACTCCAATCTCATATCAGAAAAACTAACCGACATAAAAATAATTACTTCTCTCTCTCCGTAGTGTTCGGACTTTTTTCAATTGCCGGACTTTTATTGATCATGCTGACAGCTAAAGTAGGTTTCGGAAAAGAGAATTGGCCATATTACTTGATGAGTATATGGATAGTTGTTGTTCTTCTTGTTTCGTATTGGGTGGCAAGGCTGTGTGGGGGGATATCTCTCGATGAATGAAAGTCTTCTACTTTTTACTAAGATCTTATTTCTTTTTATTGTGTTGGCACCATCGCTTTATTTGGTGACCAACTTGGAAAGAATCATGGTGACCTTGTATTCTGGTGGGACTATCAAGGGACACAATCGCGGTGTTAAGAAGTTCTTCGTTTCTTTTTTTCATGCAATGACGAAAGAGTTTTCTTGGATAGAAACAGGTAGCAAGCTAAAGTCCATCTTTTTTCCTGTGATACACCTTGGTGTGTGTTTTATTCCCCTGGCTGCACTTACGTTCTGTGAACCAATGGTATTTAACAGAGCAATCATCAAGTCTGAAATTTATACGGGTGGAAATGCTCTTTATATCTTTATGGCCCTAGTTGAGGCCGGAGTTTTAACTCATATTTTAGTTGGTTGGTCGATTAACAACAATCTCTCCATTCTTGGGAACCTGAAGAAAGTGATGCAGTTCTTCTCTGTAGAACTCATTTTCATTCTAGTTATTGTAAACTTAACGATTACATATCAGGCGTCGGATCTTCATCAGATAAATAATGTTCAAAACAAAGTTCTTTTTAATAGTATGGATTTGAACGGTATATACCTTCAACCAGTAATGGCCCTTGCTTACTTCTATTACATCACCGTTAAGTCACTTTATTTGAAAAATATGTTTTCATTTGAACTTTCTGGAACACGATTTAGTTTGGGCTTTTATGCAAACTCACTAAGTCTTCTTTTGACGACATTGGCAGAAAGAATACATACTTTCGCTCATGCTGTTGTTTTCACACATTTGTTTCTTGGTGGATATGATGTGCTTCCAGGTTCATCTCTTATTATTGAAAACTTTCCGAATTCACTCTATTTTGTGCAAGTTGCAAGTATATTAATCAAAGCAATTATGGTTCACTCTCTCGCTTCAAGCATCAAGTGGCTAATTCCAAAATTGAGATCTGATCAGCTTTTGGATAAGGCTTGGAAATTCTGGACGCCCTTGATTATTTTAAATACGTTATTGAGTTACCTTTATCTCTTGGCCAAGGAGATGCAATGGGTTTGATGTTCTATTTGGCACTTATGTTGTTGATTATTGGAGGCATTGTCGTTTTCACGCGATTGCCACAATTATCGGGATTTGTATACGCAGCCTTTGGTCTTATGATTTTTGTAACATATCTTTTGCAAGGTGAAGTGTTAGAGTCATCAGTAGTCTTTTTTATCATGATCATCACCTCATTGATCATTACTTTGCAGTTATTCATGAATGTGGATCTCGAGAAAGAATTTCAAAAGGTTTATAAGCGAAATATGACACCGGTTGTAACGATGATGTTTACAGCATTCATACTTGGTGCACTTGGTTTGGTTTTATATTCTGAGGAAAAAAATAACAAACTTGTACAAGTGGTTAAATCTTCAGGGCTAGCAGAAGAAAGTACGCTTATATTTATAACAGGCACAATGATATTTATGGGTATTGTGATGTTGGTTGGGATGTTTCGCAATGATTGAAAAAGAAATCTATCCCCTATTAGTTTTATTTTTCATGGCAATGGCAGGCGTCTTGTTAAGACGTAATATATTAACATCCATTCTCTGCTTGAATGTAATGACAGTAACAATATCGTTAATGATCCTCTTCATTCAAAAGGGAGGTGTGAAAGTTGACGGATTGGCAACGCCAGCTGTTTTAATCATGTATAGCTTGATTCAAATTATTGTGGGTGTACTTTTAGCGATGCGATTCTACAAAGAAAAGAAAACTCTCATTACGGATGAGATGAAGATCAAGGTTCAATGACTGCTTTAATTATAGTTTCACTATTCTTCATTCCTCTCCTGCTTGTGACAAATAAACGAGGTATGGAGTTTTATGATACCAATGGGAATTGGATTCAGGTGGCCATGAAGCTGCTCGTGGTGATTTCATTTGGAATATTTGTATTTGATGGATACGGTTCATTTGAGTATGCGATCTGGCCTGACTTTTTGAACTTTGAAAGTAGTCCACATCGTATGCTATTTTTCACCATGTGGATGATGCTAGTGACCAAATCAATTAGGCATAATAATTCAGAATATATGCTTACGATTGTTATAGCAGGCTTACTCTTGTTTTCTTCAACCTTTACGAGCTCTATTATAACTCTGGGGCTGGCTGTAAGTATGCTTCCTGCAAAACTGAATCAAAACAAAGTTGCTATTCGGATCATGTATTTGCTTGTTACAGCAAATCTGATCATTAACGCATTAAGCTTGAATGTCTTTTCGACGTCAGATGCGCACTTTATTTCAGTGTTAGTGATAATGATACTAATAAGATTCAACTTCAAACATGAAAACGATAACAACTTGGTTTTGCCAGCTCTATATTGGGTCATAATTGGAAATACTATATTCATGAATGAATTTAGTGGCCCACATAGATTTTTCACAAACGTGAGCGTATATCCTTTTGTAGGACTAATTCTCGTTCTATATGAGAGTGTGCTAAGAAAAAGGGTTGGGATTTTTGCATTACTCCCGGCAATTATTCTGGTTGTTTTACCTCAGTTAAGCGAGTTGAAATTATACTCTCATGTAGTGCTTCTTTTTCCATTGTTCTGGTATTTTCTTATTCAAGAAGATGACTTGGTAACTGAGGTAGGACATGTAGAAAAGATTTCACTTCTAATCGTGCTTTTTACGATAGGCATGACTCCATTTACACCAGGAGGATGGTCATTAAATATGTTACTTGGAGAAATAGTAACAGCAAAAGCTTTTGCTGTTGAGTTGATTCTTCCGATTGGCATTCTTGCAATGATTGTTCTCTTTGGCCTTGGTGAAGCCTACTCGATTATAAAAAAGGAAGCTGTTGCGAGGGAAACAGAAGCAAACCATATAATTAATATTGTTCTTACTTTGGTCGTTTTTGGTTTCCTGTATTATGCGAGTATCCCAGACATCTTTTCAGAGTCAAGCGCTTTCAAGTATTTATCAGTTCTTGGAAGTAGTGAGTTTTTGAATTCAGCCACTCCGTGGAGGACAAAGAATTTAATTTTCATGCTTTCGATCTTTTCTCCAATAATAATTTTTGGAATTGTATATTGGCGTGAAAAAAAATCTAAAGTCTGGAACACAAGTCTAGAAAAAATTAAAATGAAAATGTTGGCTTTCACAAGTGGAAGGATGCCTTTCTTGCAAGATGGCTTTGCTGTGAAGTCTCATCTTATGAGTGTTCGATTAAGAAATAGAAGTGAGTTGATTTTAAGGGGTGCCTTATATACACCAACAGTTTTTACATTCGAAGTAATTGGTACACTTGGCTCTTATCTGGGGAAACTTAGGCCTAAAGGTATCAACTCTAATTTACTCTATTCAATCATTATAACATCTTTAGTATTGATATTTTATCTAAGGAAGTTGTTGTGAGCATGCAATTGATATTGATTTCATTATTCTCAATGGCCTTCCTTTACGGACTTTTGTTCTCATATTTCGAAGACAAGTTCTCACGTGAGTGGTTCTCTCTTATCGGAGGAGTATTATTCACAATTGTAAATTTTTTCATCATTCCTCAAAATGTGGAATTGGCTACTAAAGAATTTTTTCTTGGTGGTTTGTTGAATATTCCCTTCAAGCTTAATGTGAACTTTCATGTTGTTGCACTTGGGACCTTTGCTTTTGTAATGGGTAATTGGTGCTTATCGAGATATAAATTACCAAAGAGTGTCAAAGCAACGATTTACCCACTTTTGAACATACTCGTATTGATGGCATTCTTAATAAATGATTTATTTGTGAAAATTATAATTTTTGAAATTATGATTTCTCTCAATTCAATTAGTCACTTTCTTAAAACCTATAATAGAGATAAGAAATTCACGATGATTCTTAATTCTTTTTGCTTGGGCTTTACATTACTGATGCTTGTTCTCGATTTAACTGAAAGTATCGAAGTTTATCGACATATATTTAATGGGACCTTCTTTCTCTATATTGTGTTCAGAAGTGGTCTTTTAAGAGAGTTTGCAATTCAACCCGTTGAAAACAAGGAAAATGCTGCAGGTATTGTTGAGCAATACTTCTCTTCAATAGTGTTGATCTCAGTCCTTCATGGTTTTCTAAATGGACCAGGATGGGGGGACTTGTATTTTCAGAATTTTGCCTTCATCTTTCTCGTTGCATACGCAACAATTCTGTATTTCATACTTAACAGAACTGAAACAAGTCACTTGCTTAGAATATCGCAAGTCAAATATTTGTTCTTGCTATTAGCGGTCGTAAACAGCTCTACTTCGCCAGAGGGGTTGTTGCCCTTTGTCCAGCTCCTTGTCTTTTTCTTTGTATGGGAAATATTCAGTGAAAGGAAAGAATATGGAAGTATTATTGAAAAACTCAAATGGCTTATCATTGTACTCCTTGTTGGGCCGATACCTATATTACCGTTTCAAAATGCTCTAATTTCTAATGTTAAAAAAATATATGAAACCGATGTGATTAATGGAGCTGTTGCCAGTGTTGCAGTATTGATTGTGTTGAGCTTGATTCCAGCAGGCATGTTTAAGAATGATGAAGAGGCCTTGTCATGATAGATATTTTGAGCTTTTTCACAATCTATATGTCCTTGTTCTTTTTGATCACTATCTTTGGTGTTTCAAAATTTGGCCACTGGGGTATCTCCAAACTTCTAATTGGAGCACTACAGTTGGTCTTACTTTATAAATTTTATAATCTAAGCGGACTTAATGTTTCTAATGTACTTGTCATGAACAAGGTTGAACTTAACTTCTTTTCGGTTTTAATTGTTTTGCAAGTGGTTACGTTCTTCCTGTTGCCAGATACAAGACAAAGCTTTTTCAAGGCAGTGCTGTCATGTCTGATGATTGTCGGCCTAATGATTTGTATTGGTTCTACTTCACTCCTCACTTTTTTTCTTGCATCACAGTTGGCGACATATTCCTTCTTGGGCGCGCTTGCAATGGATAAAGGTGGTAAGGTTAGTCTGAACTCACTTCGAATTTTTATGAAGAATGAGTTTTATAATGGTTTTTTTCTGCTCTTTCTTTTCTTTTATCTGTTGGCCACAGGAGGGCTAGGTATTGTTGACGTACAGATCCAGTCAGAAAAAATGTTCTCACTCTCTGGTGCAATGTTTACATGTTATTTCTTATCTAAATTTGGAATCTTTCCGTTTCACAGTAATGAGACAGATATTATTAGAACAACACAATTAGATATGAGCTCATTTGGGCTAGTTTTGAATAAAGCCGGACTTTTGTTTGCAACATTTAAGATTTATAAAGTTTTGCAACTTAATATGAATCCAGAGCACATGGATTATTTACTCTTTGTGTTTAGAATACTTGGTATTGTTACTATTCTGTATGCGGGCTTGATTTCAACATGGTCTAAAAACTTTTTCGATTCAATCAGCTATTTGTATGTTGTCTTAATGGGGCTCCTTGCATTTATCTTTTCAATTGGTATTAATGATCAAATTAGAGAATTGTCTTTCATTTATGTTGTGATAAGTGGACTTGGCCTCGTGTTATTTGTCTCTCATGCAAGTAAATTTCTTGATAAATCCGGTGAAAATGTTTGTTATCCAGCGAAGGCGCTGCCAATAGTTTGGACTTTTTTAACTTTAGGTATTTTGTTGGGTATTCCCTCATTTCCTGGATATGAGATAAAGGTCCTTATAATGAAGGCCTTGGTGGTTAACAAACATATACCTGACTTACTTGCTTCGTGTTTAACCATAGTTTTTGGAATACAAATCATAAAATTCTTCAAGATTGAATCTTCCTCCTATCCCAATAATTACACTGTGTTGAAAAATACAATTGGGTTACAATTATACAGTGCAATAGTTTTGTTGGGCTTGATACTTTTCAGTATTAATCCAGCTCTACTTTTAAACAGTATGAAATGAAAAAAAAGTACAGGGTAAAATTATCTTCAGGCCGAATCGTCGGTCCGTTTGACGCTGGTCAAATCGGAGAGCTGTATGAAAAAGGACATGTCGGAGGCGAAGAGGCCTGTCAGATGTTCCCTGGTGGCGACTGGAAAAAAGTAAAAGACTTCACGGCCATCACAGATGCCATCAAGCAAATAATTTCAAAACAAAAAGCCGCAGAAGACCTCCAAGAGAAAACAACTGTCGATACATTGGCGAGAATGAATCTCGTCAAGAAGTTGAAGTCATCAAAAGAAGAAGTCGAAGAAGAAGCCGTCGAGCAGATGGAAGAATTCAAATTTTCGAAAGATGGAGATGTTGAAGTAAATTACGACGAACTTGAAAAGAAATACGAAGAGAAAAAAGCGGAGCTTGATGAACTTGAAGAAGAGGAAGAAGAGGTCGAAGAAGAAGATAGTGGTGTAGAAAAAACAGTAGTTTTAAAAAGACCAGTGATTGAGGATATAGAGAAAACTAGAGTCCTTAAGCCGTTGGATCCTATTGTAGACGAACCAGAAGAAGATGAAGCAGAAGAAGAACCAGAAGAGGAAGAAGAACCAGAAGAAGAAGAGGAAAAAATTGATACAAATGAAGCAACAGTTGTAGCAAATCTCAATGAATTACTACCCTCTGTTAAAAATGAATCTATAGCTGCTGAGAAAGAATTTCAAAGAAAAATAATCGAAGAAAAAGAAAGAATAGAGAGACCTAAAAAGAAAGAACCAAAAGAAAAGAAAGAAGAGAAAGTTGAAAAGAAAAAACCAATGAAGCCAATCGTGGCCTTTGCGTTTCTTGTTGTAATTTGGTTCTTGTGGGAAGACGAAGAAAAACCGAAGCCAATTCCTCAAAGAATTGCTATCAACTTCCCTGTTGCAATGGAGGTCTTGGATGAGGTTAAGTCCAGTGAATCTTTGGCAAAAGGTATAGAAACTTATTCAAAAGGCGGTTATATGAACACAGTTCAGGCCGCAATATTTTTCAAGCAAAGCTTGAGCTATAAATTTAGAGATAATAAAGCACTTGGGTGGTTGATTCTGACATATGCAGAGATTTATCAAAACGCTACAGATAAAGTGAGTGCGGCTAATACGCTTTTTAAGTTAATCAAAATTGCAAAAACAAAAATGTTGAGTGATATCAATGTGGCGATGGGGGCTGCGAAGTTTTACTCAGAATATGAAAAATACCCAACGGCGATCAATATTATTGAGAACTTTATCAGAGTTTCAAAACCTACTGTGAAATTAATGGCATTCTATATGGATGTTCTTCGCGAGGCAGGTGAATTACCAAAAGCAAGAAAAGTTTACGAGAAACTGAAAGACTTACCGAAGAAAACGATTGATGTATATCTGGCACTTAGTAGTTTTCTTGAGTTGGATGAAAGGTTAGATGAAAGCTATGAATTGGTTGCAGATGGGCTAAAAAAATATCCCAACTCGGTACCACTCCTGCTTAAATTTTCCGATTATCAGGTGCAAAAAGGAGATTATCGTAAATTCAAAATACTCTTGCAACGAGTAGAGGAACTAGGGAGTGAAGGGAGTCCAGTTTATTATGCGAAATTTCTGGAAAATATGGGGATGCTTTCTGCGATCAATAAGAACCAGACAAAGGCTGCAGAACTATTCAATTTGGCCCTGAAAATTCAAGAGTCCGATGTTTTAAGATCTCGTCTTGCAGCTTTGAATCTTGGTGGTACAGCATCTGTTGAAAATCTAATTCTACAAAGTAAGGTCATCAACTTAATGAAACAAGCTCGCTTGTCAGCACAGAAAAAAGAATGGGAAAAAGCATTCAAGCAAGCAATTGAAGCAGCTGATATGGCCCCTGGATACATTCCGTCCCAATTGCTTCTCTCTGAAATTCAAGTCATGCGAGGATATTATGAGTCGGCTATTTCAACTTTGGAGAAACTTAGAACCGAGAATCCGCTGAATATTGGAATTAACTTTAAGCTCATCATGGCCTATATCAATGCGATGAAATTAGCTGATGCTAACAAGTTAATTAATATTGTTTCACAGACAAAGTTTAGGGCTTCTTATCAGTATGCATCGGTTCTTGGGCGTTATTATGAAAAGCGTGACAATACTGTTTTGACAGTTAAATGGTTGAAAGAATCCATCAAGAGATATCCTTTGAATGATAAGGATTATTATCTTTTGGCAACAGTTTACTTAAAAGCTAGAAAATATGCTTTGGCCAAGCAAATGCTTTCCGAAGCAATCTCTCTCGATCCAAAAGACATTAACTATAGAATCAGCTATGCAAGAATTCTCTATGAGAGATCTGATATAGATGCCGCCCTTGGATATCTTAGAGATGTTTTAAGTGAGAATAAGGATAACCCTCAATTGATTGGGGAAATGGCCATTTATTATTATAAAAGTGGTCAGATGAAATTCTTTGAGGAATACAAAAAGAGAGTTGAAGACCTTCCTAAGAAAGATCAGTCATTTTATGAATTTTTGATTAAGGCTGCCAAACTCGATGAAAGATACAAAGATGTAATTCGATATGCGAGAGAGTTGATCAGAGTTAATCCGGGAGACTTGGCCACCAGGATGACTTTGGGTGAATACCTCTTTAGAGAAAAGCAATATCAGTCAGCCATTGAGATTTTCCTTTCTATTACTGAGAGATTGAAGTCTTATCCAAAGACTCACTATTATTTGGCAAAAACATATATGGCGATGGGTGATTTCAAAAAGGCGCTTGAGTTTTCCGAACTTGAAGTAAAGCTCAACCCCACTCTTGAATTTGGCTACTTCGTTCGAGGTGAAGCTCACAAAGGGTTAAAGAGCTGGCTCGATGCAACCAAAAACTATGAGAAGGCCATTTCAATAAATGGTAAGTATGTAGAGGCACTCTTGGGTCTAGCTTATATCAAGTTCAGACAGAACTTCTTTGATGAAGCCAGAGAATTGCTGCTTCGAGCCAAGAAGCAGGAGGAGGGTAACCCTGAAATTCATAAGCAGCTTGGCTATGTTTATCGGTCCTCTGGGCAGTCTGGTTTGGCCGTAGAATCTTTTCAAACATATTTGCAAATATATCCCAACGCCCCTGATAGAGGGCAGATCGAAGGCCTCATTAATCAACTCAAATGATGCACAATTTCACATTTGATATATTGTCAAAAGACGTAAGTGGCCTTATTATCATGCAATTCGCGGAGGATTGGCTGAGTGGTCGAAAGCGGTGGTTTTGAAAACCATTGACCTTAACGGGTCCGCAGGTTCAAATCCTGTGTCCTCCGCCATTTTTTTCTTCGGAGAAGTGGGAGAGTGGCCGAATCCAGCACCTTGCTAAGGTGTCGTACCTTCGGGTACCGCGAGTTCAAATCTCGCCTTCTCCGCCATTTTTAAATCAATAGTGCAACCGTAGCTCAGCTGGATAGAGTACTTGACTACGAATCAAGTGGTCGCAGGTTCGAATCCTGCCGGTTGCGCCATTCCATAATAAATTTGAGAAAAACTGGGAAAGCGATAGAATGAATCTATGCAAGCCATAAACACAATACTCGTCGTTCTCTATTTATTTCTCGCATTTTTAGGAGAAAGCCTTTTTCCCTTTTGGAAAGGTTTTGTTCCTTATTACTACGAAGTTGGCTATGTCATTCTCGCCTTCTTTTTGTTCAGAGATAAACTTTCATTCAAAGTTGACTTGAGTAAATACGCAAAAGGTTTTGTTTGTTCTTTGTTCGCGGGTTTTGCAACGATCCTCTTGGCCAAAGGACTCAATACTGAAATTCCTTTTGCAATGAATAATAGTTTTGTTCTATTTTTTCTTGTATTGGTTGGGCCTTTGCTAGAAGAGTTGGTTTTCAGGTTTGCTCTTTGGCATGGATTTGAATCCATAACTAAGTGTCAAAGAGGCACATTGTTTTTAACGTCAGTAATATTTGCACTCGCACACTTCAAATCAGTACTCATGGTGACCGCACCGTTTATGACTTTTATTGCATTTCAGTTTGTCTATGTATTGATTGTCTCTTTTTGGTGGGGTGAAAAATATATTCAAAGCAAATCGATTTCCATTCCTGTGATTTATCACATCATGTTCAATCTCGGATTTGGAATTGGAGCTTACTTCCTCTATTGATTATTATTTATTCCAAATGCTATTCACGTATTGCGTTCGACCACTATTGAACTTATAGAATTTGTATCTGATAGGACTCTTCTTGTAATAGTCTTGGTGGTACTCTTCAGCCGGATAAAAATTTTTGTAAGGTTTGACGGCAACTTTAATTTTGCCCCCAAATATTTTTTTTGCCTCAAGATCAGCGATTATTTTATCAATGACTTTCTTTTGTTCTTCATCATGGTAAAAAATGGCAGGAGCATAGTGTGGTCCACGATCAACAAACTGTCCCCCATCGTCTGTGGGATCAATATTCATAAAGAATTTTCGAATAATTTTTTCATAATTAACTTTCTTTTCATCGAAAATAACTTGAACCGTTTCAATGTGCTTGGTTTTTCCTGAAGCGACGTCTTTATAGCTGGGGTTTGGCTTATCACCACCGGCGAATCCGCTAACCGCCTCTTTTACACCATCGACTTTTTCCAGAGCTTCTTCAATGCACCAGAAACAACCGCCTGCAATGGTCGCCTTTCCATCAGCATAAGCGTTGGAGGCAAGAGAAAACATGAACAGTAGAAACAAGAAATTGCGTCGAATAGTCATAATCACTTAGAATAGTAGCATGAGGTTAACAATAACAGACTGGAAATTAAGACAGGAATTGGACAGGGTTTTCGTACTCCACTGGACCCACTTCGGTCTTCTTTGTCTGTCTATACTGACCAGTTTCATCAAGTTTGAAACTCCGGTCTATGATCTCGTACTACTAGCTCTCCTTATTACGTTCTACAGGCTTTATTACCTGACTATTAAAAAACTTTATTACACGTTCTGGACATTTTCGATTGTCCTAATCGTGTCCTTGGTTGGCAAAATCATTTTCACTTCGATCACACCAGTACAGTTTTATCTCTACCTTTTGGCGGTGATCTTCATAGTGATGGAGATGTATATTCTCCATAATCCGATTTACTACCCTATTGTTTCGTGGTGGGAATATGACTTTCGTTACAGGCATGATTTAAAAGTCACCGTAAGTGCTGAAAATTATGAAAAATTAAAGGGCCGTCTCAATGATTTAAGGCGAGAATCAGCCGGCCTTCAGCTCTTTGAAGATCTTCCGATTGGGGCAAAATTAGATGTTGAATACCAAGATCAAAAGTTTAAAGGCGAAATCATGAGTAAGCGTCGTTACTCTGTTGGAAGACCTTGGACTTATGGGTTCAAATTCTATCTTGAGAACTCTGAAGAAAAAGAAGTCTATGAAAAGTTAATGGTTTCTTATAAGAATGAAAAAGTTCTCAAAGTAAAAGATAAGTTCAAAAAGACGACATCATGAATTTTAAAGATCATTTGTGGAATATGGGTGCAGCACTTCAAATGGCCGAAGAGGCCTATCGTGATGATGAAGTACCTGTCGGTGCAGTGATTGTTGATGCCGGTGGAAAAATACTAGCAAAAAACAGAAACAATAAAGAAAAAAACAACGATCCTTGTGGGCATGCTGAAATTCTGGCGATCAGAGAAGCAGCAGAGTCTCTCGGACAGTGGCGCTTGTTAGAAACCACTCTCTATGTAACTCTCGAGCCTTGCCCGATGTGTTTGTCAGCGGCCCTTCAGGCCAGGGTGAAGACTGTAGTCTTTGGTGCTTATGATCCAAAGGGTGGAGCCTTGAGCCTCGGTTATCAATTTAACAATGACGCAAGGCTTAACCACAAACTACAGGTGATAGGCGGTATGATGCATTTTGAATGTAGTCAGCTAGTCAGTAACTTCTTTCGAGATAAGCGAGGTCGTTATAAGCACAAGACCAAGTTTCTTTAAACTGCCCTATTGTCGATAACTTGCCCTCGTGTTACTTAATTAGTTCCCAAAAATGCGGAGAATTGGCCGAGTGGTCGAAGGCGCACGCTTGGAAAGCGTGTACACCTCCGGGTGTCGGGAGTTCGAATCTCCTGTTCTCCGCCATTTTATTCTAATTCCAAAAGTCTAAGATTTATAAAAAGAGGTCATATGAAATACTTTTCATTAATATTTATTACAACTCTAATTACCTCTTGCGGCTCAATGACTCCGGTCAGTAAATCGTCTGAAGAGTTAACAATTATTAGAGATGAATGTATGAAGCATATGAAAAATAAGCTTCTTGCTAGAAAAAAATGTTTTCCTCTTCTAAGTCATCGAGAAATTTATATGGTTGTTGATGAAATTAATGATGATTTTGGGGGATTAAAAATTATTGGAAAGGTTGGATCAAACCATATGGTTTATTGTAAACCTGGAAAAAAGACTGCAAAAAAAATTATCGCTAATCCAGCATCTATAATGATTGGCGATACGTATAAAGTAAAAGGCATATTTACTGAGTTTAATGGAATGAATATTTTAAGCTTTTATACATTAGAGAGCTGTAAGCTGAGTAAATGGAATCCTGAAAAAAAATAGTAATGCCATTTTAAAAATTCTAAATTCATATATGTATTTAACTACGATTAATTAAGGGAAATTTATGAGAGGTCTTGTTCTATCGAGCATCGGTGTCCTGTTAGTACTTCTGAGTTCTTGTTCAAGTGTAACTCAGCTAAAGAGCTCTGAAGAGTATTGGGCCGAGACAGAATTTGATTGGGCGGATGTACAAAAAATTATCAATGATGAAAACTGCCACCAAGAAGCGGAGAAGTTCTTTTCTTGCATAGAAGCGACAAACAGCTTAATGGCCTTAGGAAAAGAAAAATGGTTTTTTTACCCAGTGAAAAAATCAGACACCAATTTAAAATACCCAGCTCATTTCGCTCAAATTCAGTTTCCAAAATCACTCAAAATAATTAAGCGCTCACGGAAGAATATAAAAAGTGTTAAGGCCGATATTGGAGGGAAAGACTTCAACAACACTTACAAAAAATCTTGGGGTGAATATTTTGAAAAAGGTCAACGAGTTCCGTTTAATCAAATTTTTCAAAAGTCGATCAACTATTTGAATACGACAAAAGATATGAACGAGTTGAATCGCAATCTTTTAGCAAGTGCCGTTTATAACAAATATCTAGAAAATCTTCTTGGGAAATACACATACTTGGTGCCACGGCAGCAATTATATGATCGCTATTCTGATGATAAGAAAACGTTTGCGGGACTTGGAATAATGTTACAAGAAGTAGAGGAAGGTTTACTCGTAAATGTAGTCTACCCCAACACACCCGCAGAAAAATCGGGTATACAAGAGGGTGATGTGATTACTAGTGTCGTCCCTCTTCCTGGTGCTAAAAAAGTAGGTATGAACAATAAAAGAATTGAAGATGCTGTTGACCTAATAAGG
>JBFEVX010000057.1:0-23115 GCA_041546685.1 Bacteriovoracaceae bacterium
AGCTTTGGTTGATTGGTATCAAAGAGGTGAGAAGTATGCTCTCGATGATGGTACCGAGTACACTAAAACAGTGTCTGGTCCAAGAGTTCAAGTTGGACTTGGTTATCGCTGGTAATATTATACAAGCCGGTCGAGGATGTCCTTGTATTCATTCATGAATTCATCAAGTGATGGTGTGAATTTCCAGCCGCCGGTGTTTTGTAGTCCAAGTCTTCTAGTCATCAAGTCATCTTTTGTGCGAACAAATTCTTCGTTAATAATCTTTTCGACTCTTTCTCTTGAAAGAACACGTCTTCTTTCATTGAAAGCAGAAACAATTGATCTCTTTCTAAGTGCACTCATGGAGAGAGAACTGTTGTAGGAAACGTTAAAAGTTCGACAAATGTTTCTTGAAACATCTTGGCCCATGACTCTGAAGGTGGTGTATTTCCCACCAAGAATTACATGTAGATTATGAAAGGGTTGAAAGACTTTATGTACACGAGAAGTTTTTCCTTTGTCTTGGGAGTCTCCTTCCATCACAAGGGGACGAATACCGGCAAATGAAGAGATGATGTCATCCCTCGTTATATTGGCCATTGGGAAATAATCATTGATGTTGGTCAGAAGATATTCGATCTCTTCATTTGATATTTGCATATCAAAAAAATCAGATTCAGAATTGACTTCCGTTGTCCCGATGAGAGTTGCTTCTTCATGAGGTATGACAAAAATGACTCTGCCATCTTTGTCATTAAGAACCATAGGGTGATTAATGCCTATTCGATCTTTTTTAAGCCAGATATGGCTTCCTTTTGAAGGAAGAAGCTTAGGTGTCCATGGGATGGAGCCTAACTCTAACATCAATCGATCAGTGAATGGACCTGTTGCAAAAACTGTTTCATTACAAGTCACAACTTTTTCGTCGCCTGTTATCTCATCTGTAAGTGTCATTCTGTTGATTTCGCCCAAGTTTTCAAAAGTTTTCATGGAAACGTAATTGAGGGCCTCACAACCATTTTCTTGAAGACCGTCATAAATAACTTCCAATGTGATTTTGACATCATCCATAACAGCATCATAATAAACTCCGGATCCCGATAATCCTGTGGATTTGAGACCTGGTATTTGCTTTAGTGTTTGTTCTCGATCCAAAACTCTATGCGGAGAGTTTTTAAAGCTTGAAAGGAAGTCATACAGCCAGAGACCAATCTTGACCATCCAAAGGGGTCTAGCTGAATTTTTAAAAATGGGAAGATAAAATGAATCTTCATAGCAGAGATGAGGAGCCCTTTTGATCCAGAAATTTTTCTCATGAAGGGCCTCCCAAACCAAAGCGAAATCAAAATTCTCAAGATAACGAATTCCACCGTGTAACATCTTGGAAGAACTTTGTGAGGTCTGACTTGAAAAGTCTTTTTTATCTATGATCAATACTTTGAGTCCGTGTAGGGCAAGGTCTCGAAATATACCGGCACCAGTGATACCACCGCCGACTATGACAACATCATAATGATCTTCTATTTCAGGTAATCTGGAATCAGAGCTCAAGTCCTGCTCTCCCATTGTCTACGACCCAAACAATGTTTCCAGTCGCTGTAATTTTATATTTAACACCAGGTTGAGTGTCTGTTTTTACTATTAATGGAGTAAGCTGAAAGTTGATACCGATAACGGCATTTCCTCCGGCCTTAAGGCATTGGCTTTTTAGACCTCCGGCCAGTTCTTGATAAACTTCATCCAAACCTAGGGAAATATCTGCGAGCAATTCTTCTTCATTTTTGTCGAAATAATTAAACTCTTCTCTGTCTTTTCTTTCTTTGTCGGTATTGTCGTCAGTTCTAGCGTGTTGAAGAACTTCAAGTTCATTTTCATCAATCACCCTATGTTCTGTTGCGATAGAGATATACTTCCTCACCATGTAATTCTCAAGACCAGGTGTCGTGGCCATTAGAATGTTTTCCAAAGAGACTGGTTTATCTGAAAGGTCCATGTTGTCTCTTCTGTTTTTCTTGAGGGTTTTCTTGGTGACCAGACCAACATTTGTTTTATCGTATGTTTTGGAAGGATGTAGCTCTTCACTGAGACCGACAAGTAATTCAACATCAAAGCGTCTCATTCTGTGGGCGAGATAAATTGCAGAATATTCTGAAATCTGGCTGATAAGGACTGAGCCATTATCGAGGCCTTGTCTCATGGTTTCTTCATTTCCGTCGTTGGCCAGACCATGCTCACGGAGGATGATCAGTATATCTTCTGCATCTTCCTTGAAACGGATGTTTTTTATTATGAGAGAATAAGGAGGATTTCCTCCTGCAGCTACAACTCCATATGAAATGTTTTTTGCAAATTGTTTGACTTCTTCAAAACTCTCTTTAGGTGGGGGAGGTGTTGTGGGCATTGATGGAGGCCCAGGTTCTGGCGCTGGTTCTATTTCAGCTTCTGCTAATTGAGTCGTTTCTTCATGAGCATCCGATTCTTCAAAGCTGTCATTTTCTTCAGAGTCAAAAGAAGTCTCTTCGCTCTCTTCACTTTCATCGAATGAACTATTTTCTTCTGAGTCGAATTGATTATCGTCCTCGCTGTCGAATGAGTCTTCTGAGTCAAAACTCATTTCATTTTCGTTTTCATCACTCCCGAATGAATCATCATCTTCGCCAAATGTAGCTTCTTCATTGTCATCCGATCCGAAAGAATCTTCTTCAGAATCAAATGACGCTTCTTCAAAAGAGTTTTCTTCGTCATCATCTCCAAAGGTTGAATCTTCAGAGTCATCGTTTGAATCATCATCTGTATCAAACGACATCTCTTCTTCATCTTCTCCAAAGGAATTCTCTTCGGATTCTTCACTATCATCAGAATCGAAAGAGTTGTCCTCATCTGAATCAAAAGAAGCCTCTTCGAAACCACCCTCATCATCGTCATCGAGATCATCGAGTGATGTCATTTCTTCTGTTGGAGTTTCTGGTGGGCCGTCTTCGCCCTTTACTCCGGTTGTGAGTTGGGCATCTATATCAGGATCATCCTGATGAATGAATTCAGAAAGATCCGTGATCTTAGTAAGATCTTTTTTATCGTCAGACATATCACCTCCCATCCTTGGGGGTTATATCAAGCTCCGTGACAGTGCTTGAATTTCTTACCCGAGCCACATGGACAAGGGTCGTTTCTTCCAACTTTATTCGCGGATCTCTGAACTGGAGCAGCTTTTCCTTCGCTGGCCTTCTCTGCAGCTTCTTGTGCTTTCTTATGAGCTTCTATTTGAGCTTCAAGCATTTCTTGCTGTCTTCTCTTAAGCTCCTCAATTTCTTCTTGAGTATAGAGCTGCACACTGAAGATATTTTGTACGACCGATTTTTTCACTTCCACTTTCATATTTTCAAAAAGTGAAAAAGATTCTCTTTTGTATTCGGTCATAGGGTCTTTTTGAGCATAGGCCCTTAAGTTAATTCCTTCTTTTAGATGATCCATCGAAAGAAGGTGATCTTTCCAATGTTGATCAAAAATGGAGAGTAGAATTTCTCTGATGGCATATTTGACTTGATCTTCATCATACTGGGCAAACTTTTTGTCCATCAACTCTGTTGCGATGGTTGTAAAGTAGTTTTCAAGCTCTCCATCATATTTTTGCATACACTCGTTTGCTGTAACATCGTAATCTGTGTAGAAAGTTGTTTGGAAGCCTTTCTTCATGTCTTCCCAAGGCCATGAATCGATCGGAACTTTTCTTTCTGGTCTGTAAGCATCGACAAGATAATTCGTTACGTCCTCGATCATTTCTTTGATGAATCCAAGGTTGTCATTGTCATCAAGAATGTCTCTTCTGAGTTTGTAAATGACTCGTCTTTGCTCATTCATGACGTTGTCATATTCGAGAAGATGCTTTCTAATTTCAAAGTTATGCCCTTCAACTTTTTTCTGGGCCTTTGCGATAGCATTGGAAATCATTTTGTGTTCAATTGGCTCATCGTCTTCCATTCCAAGAGTTTCCATGAACCCTGAAATTTTCTTGGAACCGAAAATTCTCATTAAGTCATCCTCTAAAGAGAGGAAGAATTTAGAATGTCCTGGGTCTCCTTGACGTCCGGAACGTCCACGAAGCTGATTGTCGATACGACGGGATTCGTGTCTTTCTGTACCGAGAATATAAAGTCCACCCAAAGCTTTTGTTTCATCAGTTAGTTTGATGTCGGTCCCTCTACCGGCCATATTGGTGGCGATTGTTACTGCACCTTTTTGTCCTGCATTGGCAACAATCGAAGCTTCTCGTTCGTGTTGTTTAGCATTTAGGACTTCGTGTGGAACACCGTATTTTTTCAAGTGATTAGAAATTATTTCGGAGGAATCAATAGAGATTGTCCCAACGAGAACAGGTTGTCCTTTTTCATGCAAACTTTTAATAAGTTCTGAAGCCGCTTTGTATTTAGCTTTTTTGTCTTTGTAAATGACATCTGATTCATCAATTCTCGCAATTGGAAGGTTGGTTGGGATCACAACAACTTCTAAATTATAGATTTTGATAAATTCTTCTGCTTCAGTGTCGGCTGTACCAGTCATACCTGAAAGCGAGTTGTAGAGTTTGAAATAGTTCTGAAAAGTAATTGAAGCAAGAGTTTGGTTCTCTTTTTTGATTTGAACACCTTCTTTTGCTTCAACTGCTTGATGGAGACCATCAGACCATCTCGAACCTTCTTTCAAACGACCAGTGAATTCATCAACAATAATGACTTGATCTTCTTTGACAACGTAATCCACATCTCTTTTAAAAAGAGAATGGGCCTTGAGCGCTTGATTGAGATGATGAAGCATTTCAGAATTTTGCATATTGAAAAGATCATCAATTTTCAAAATTTTCTGAACTTCATTTATCCCTTCGTCGGTATAAATAGCAGTTCTTGCTTTTTCATCTACTGTGTAATGTATTTCTGGGTTTAGTTTTGGAATAACACCATTGGCGACACTGTAGAGACCTGTATCTCCTTCTGATGGTCCTGAAATGAGTAGAGGAGTTCTGGCCTCGTCAATCAAAATGGAATCGACCTCATCCACGATACAATAGTTGTGATCTCTTTGAACGTAATCTTCGAGATCGAACTTCATATTGTCTCTCAGATAATCAAAAGCAAATTCGTTGTTGGTACCGTAAGTGATATCTGATTGATAAGCCTTATGTCTGTCTTCATCAGTCATGTCGTTGACAATGCAACCAACAGTGAGGCCAAGGAAATTGTAAACAGCCGACATCCACTCGGCATCCCTAGAGGCCAGGTAGTCGTTGACTGTAACCAGATGAGCACCTTTTCCAGTCAGACCGTGGAGGTAAAGTGGAAGAGTTGCTGTCAGGGTTTTTCCTTCCCCGGTTTTCATCTCGGCAATCTTTCCTTCGAAAAGAACAATCCCTCCCATCATCTGAACATCAAAGTGTCTCATTCCGAGTGTTCGAACTGAGGCCTCTCTTACTGTGGCGAAAGCTTCAGGCATGATTTCTTGAAGTGTAGCTCCATTGTCGATCCTGTCCTTGAACTTCGTCGTCTGTGCTTTAAGTTCCTCATCGCTGAGCTCTTTGATCTTTGCTTCAAGATCGTTGATCTGTTGGACAATAGGTCTCAATCTCTTGATATCCCTGTCGTGTTTGGTTCCAAAGATCGCCTTGATCGGGTTGAACATCTTAACTACTCCTAACGTCTAATCTAGAATGAAATATAGCGGGTCCACAGGTGTGCCATTAACTCTAACTTCATAGTGGAGGTGAGGACCTGTTGAATATCCTGTACTACCAATTGCGGCTAGAAGATCTCCTCTTCCAACTCGTTGGCCTTTTTTTGCATATAATTTACTGGCGTGAGCGTAGATTGTTTCTACTCCGTAGCCATGGTCGATTTGAACAAAGTTGCCAAAACCTGGTTTTTTACCTGAAAAAGTGATGATGCCATCTGCAGGTGCGATAATAGGTGTACCGCTTTTCGCACCAACATCGAGACCTTCATGCATTTTGATACGGTTGGAGTAATGGGACATTCTTGGTCCGTAGTAACTCGTGATCCAACCTTTCGCCGGAAGTAATGTTGGTGTCGACTTTAAAAAGCTGTCCTTGTCTAAAAGGAATTGGTCAAGGTTGTGTACCTTTAGCTCAAGATCTTTTGTGAAGTTTCCAATTTCAGAATAAATGAAGTCAAATGCGGCAAATTGATTGGCCAGTTGAAAACTCTGTTTGGTCAGTTGATCCCACTCTTTGGTATAGGCATAACCTGTTTGTAGTCCAAAGTTGGTTGCTATCTTCTGTTCATAGAGTTTTTTGAAATTGTTGAACTTTTCATAGTTGGAAGGTTTTCTTATTCTTTCCTTGATTTCAATGAAAGGGTCAATCGTTTTTACTTGTGGTGGTGCACCTTCACCATGCTTATGTTCACCTTCTTCACTTTTGCTTTGTGCCTCATCTGGTTGAAGGGCCTTTGTCATGTCCGTATCTTCAAGTCCGGTGATGATTCTGAGCTTCTTTTCAAAGTTATGAATTCTTTCAATATCTCCTGTCAGAGCATTGAGTTTCATTTGAAAAAGCTGGATCTGTTCTTTTAGCTGTCGGTTTTCAATGGAGAGGTGTTCGTTTTGATGGACCTGTCCCAGGATTTTAGTGTAGTCGTAGACAAGGATTCCAATCAGAAAAACTATGGCGACGCTCAAAAAGACCAATGAGTTGAAAATGATTCTCGGAATTCGAACAGACCTGACGCCTTTTTCTCTTTCCGGAACCAGCATGACTGTAAAATAACGGTCCAATTTTGCTCTCCGTTAAAGACGATAAATACAATCTAAAATTCTAAAATCACAAAGGAGTCTTGGCAAGGTTCGGTGCAAATGTAATTTTCACTGAGCAAGTACAAGAATGACACTGATGTTGTCGTTACCACCATTGCGATTGGCCTGATCGATCAAAAATTGCGCACATTGTTCAACATCTTTTTTTGTCGCAGTTGATGGATCGGGGAGGAATTTGTTCACGATATAAACAATATCTTCATCACTGACTTTGCCATGCAGTCCGTCAGAACAACCGAGGAAGATGTCATTTTTACTGACTTTGTAAGTCCAAACGTCCACATCGACTTCTTCGTCAAATCCAACAGTACGAACTAGGACGTTTTTTTGCGGGTCCTTTGCCGCTTGCTCACGATCATAGATTCCCATATTCAATTTTTCTTGAACTAGTGAATGATCTTTTGAAAGTTGAAAAAGTCGTTGCTTGTTAATGAGGTATGTTCTTGAGTCACCAACATTGGTGCAATAAAGATTTTGTCCTTTGAAATACAGTGTCACGACAGTTGTACCCATTCCTTCGAGCTTTGGATCGATTTTTCCACGATCGAGAATGGCCTGATTTGCAGATTGGACAGAACGAACTGAGGCCTGAATTGGATCCATGTCATAATGTTGAATTAAAAACTCGGGTACATGTTTGACGGCCATCGCCGAAGCGATATCACCACCGTTGTGACCGCCCATTCCGTCTGCGACAACGAAGATATTCTTTTCAGGATTAAGATAGATAGAATCTTGATTGGTTTTTCTTTTTCTGCCGATATCGCATTTTCCAGCGCTGATAAGACCCATGTTTTTCCTTTTTTTATTCTCCTATTTTCAAGTGACTCAGGATTCATGTCAACACGTTGAAAGTGTGTTCTTTCTTGAGTTTTTTACTCGGAAAAACTTGCCTATTTTAGTCTGTTAAAGGCTTGTTATCATTGCTGCAAAGCTCTCAAAAAAAGTTCCGGTAAAGCTAGATAAAAGATGTATAATATTAGTAAGATAGTTTGGCTCTCAAACAAAATCAGACTGGAGAAATCATGGGCAAAATAGACATCCAAAAATTTATGGAAGAAAACTACAAAGTAGAAGATTTCAGACACCTTCATTGGGAAGGAAGTTTGCAGGATTATATCGATCTTGTTTCTGAAGATCGTAGGATTGCCAGGAATGCCTTTCAACGTGTTTACGACATGATCATGTCTTTCGGCACTAGCAACTACATTGAATATAAAAAAGAAATCACGAGATATCATTTCTTCGATGATCCCATCAATAACGGTAAAGATGCTGTTTTTGGAATTGATGTTCATTTGATGAAGTTGGTGAACTTCTTCAAGTCAGCAGCTCAAGGTTATGGAACTGAAAAAAGGGTCCTTCTTCTCCATGGTCCTGTTGGTTCAGCCAAATCTTCTATCGCAAGACTCCTAAAAAAAGGTCTCGAGCATTACTCAAAAACAGACGAAGGTGCGATGTACACATTTGAGTGGTACGACGCTGAGGAAAGTGAAATTCTTGGTGGTCAAAAGCTTTTCCCATCTCCAATGCACGAAGACCCTCTCAAGCTTCTTCCAGTCGAAGTTAGAAAGGATTTTCTTGTTAATATGAACAAGGGTCGTGAAGAAGGTGAATATAAAATCAATATCAAGGGTGAAGTTAACCCTGCCGACAGATATATCCTCAATGCTTATCTGAAAAAGTATGATGGAAATTGGAATAGAGTAATGGATCACGTTCGCGTGAGAAGACTTCTTCTTTCTGAAAAGGACAGAGTCGGTATTGGTACATTCCAGCCTAAAGACGAAAAGAACCAGGACTCAACTGAGCTTACAGGTGACATCAACTTCAGAAAGATTGCCATTTATGGATCAGACTCTGATCCAAGAGCATTCAACTTCGATGGAGAATTCAATATTGCCAACAGGGGTGTTGTAGAATTCATCGAGATGTTGAAGCTTGATGTAGCTTTCCTATATGACCTCCTTGGAGCTTCACAGGAACAAAGTATCAAGCCTAAGAAGTTCTCTCAAACTGACATCGACGAAGTGATCATTGGTCACACCAACGAGCCAGAATTCAGAAAACTCCAAAGTAACGAATTCATGGAAGCTTTGAGAGATAGAACTGTCAAAATTGATATCCCATATATCACTCGTCAAGATAAAGAAGTAATGATTTACAACAGAGACTTCAATGCTGAGAAGATTCCTCATGTTCACATTGCGCCTCACACTCTTGAAATGGCTTCAATGTGGGCCGTATTGACGAGACTTGAAGAGCCTAAGAAATCTGATTTGACCAGAATTCAAAAATTGAAACTATATAATGGAAAAACACTTCCAGGTTACAACGAAGACAATGTTAAAGAGCTTCGTAAGGAATCTGTAAGAGAAGGTCTTGAAGGTATTTCTCCACGTTATATACAAGATAAACTTTCAAATGCTCTGGTTAAGAATGGACACACAGGTTGTCTTAACCCATTCATGGTTTTCAATGAACTTGAAAGTGGACTCAAGCACCACAGTCTTGTGAATGGTCAGGACCAGATGGACGCCTTCAAAGAAATGCTTGCCATGACCAGACAAGAATATGAAGACATTGTAAAAAATGATGTTCAAAAAGCCATTTCTCTTGATGAAAGTGCTATTCAGACTTTGTGTGCGAACTACATTGATCACGTCAAGGCTTACACACAAAAAGAAAAAATCAGAAACAAGTACACCAATAGACTTGAAGATGCAGATGAAAGATTCATGAGATCAATTGAAGAAAAGATCGATATCCCTGAGTCAAGAAAAGATGACTTCAGAAGAGAGATCATGAATTATATCGGTGCTCTTGCCATCGAAGGTAAACAGTTCGACTACAAAATGAATGAAAGACTTCATAGAGCTCTCGAATTGAAACTCTTCGAGGATCAGAAAGACCAAATCAAATTGACTACAATCATCAGTAAGGTTGTGGACAAAGAAACTCAAGAGAAGATTGATATCATCAAATCAAGATTGATTAAGAACTACGGATACTGTGAGCACTGTGCAACAGATGCACTTAACTATGTAGCTTCTATCTTCGCCAAAGGTGACTCGGCCAAGTCTTAAGACTTGGCCTATGAGGAGAATCTGTGGATCATCCTATAAAGAGAGACCATTCTAGATTCAGAAAAATCGTCAAAGGACGTATCCGGGACAATCTTAGAAAGTATGTTTCAGCTGGAGAGATGCCTGTTCCAAAAGGGGACGGAACCTTTAAGATTCCTATGCCCTCCATTGATATTCCACGTTTTAAGTTTGGTGACCGTCAACAAGGTGGTCAGGGACAAGGTGATGGTCAACCTGGTGATCCGGTAGACGGACAAGAAGGTGAAGGTCAGCCAGGTCAAGGCGAAGCTGGAGAAGGTGAAGGAAACAAAGAGCTTGAGGTCGACCTTTCTTTGGATGAACTAGCCTCCATACTCGGTGAAGAATTGGAGCTTCCAAATATTGAGCCAAAAGGTAAGAAAACTCTTGAGTCTACGACTGACAAGTATTCCAGTATTGGAAATGTTGGTCCAGATGCTCTTAAGCATTACAAGCGCTCTTATAAAGAAGCATTGAAGCGGCAGATTTCCCTCGGAACATATGATCCAAAGAACCCTACGATTATTCCTATCAAATCGGATATGCGATATCGATCATCCAATACTGTTGTTGAGTTTGAAAACTCAGCCGTTGTCATTTATATGATGGATGTTTCTGGATCTATGGGTGATGAACAAAAAGAAATTGTTCGAACTGAATCATTCTGGATCAACTTGTGGTTGAAGAGCCAGTATAAAGACATCGAAATCCGTTACATCATTCATGATGCCACGGCTAAAGAAGTCGATGAGAGCACGTTCTTTCGAACCAGAGAAAGTGGTGGGACATTAATCAGTTCTGCTTTCAAACTCTGTCGAGATATCATCAACAGTGATTACAATTCATCAGAGTGGAATATTTATCCTTTTCATTTCTCTGATGGAGACAACTGGTCTACTGACGATACAAAACTTTGTTTGGACATTCTTGATAATGAGATCATTCCGCAAAGTAACGTCTTTTGTTACGGACAAGTTGAGTCCCGTTATGGATCCGGTCAATTCTATAAAGATCTCAATGCAAAATATGGAGAGAAGTCTGATGATGTGATTCTTTCCAAAATCAAGAACAAGGATGCCATTCTTGATTCAATCAAAGACTTTTTAGGAAAAGGTAAGTAAATGAGAAGTTTCGATCTCCTCCGCTCAAAGCCCATTTCTGGTGAACTCTTGAAGCTCAAGGATGAGATCCATCAATATGCCATTGATTACGGTTTGGATTTTTATCCAGTAGTTTTCGAGGTTGTTGATTACGACACGATCAATATTCTTGCAGCTCAAGGTGGATTTCCAAGTCGTTATCCACATTGGCGTTTTGGCATGGAGTACGATCAGCTCTCTAAAGGTTACAAATACGGACTTCAAAAAATCTATGAGATGGTGATTAACACCGATCCTTGTTATGCCTACCTGCTTAAGGCAAACCATCTGGTTGATCAGAAAATTGTGATGGCCCACGTTTACGGTCACGCTGATTTTTTCAAACACAATGCCTGGTTTAGAAATACTGACCGCAATATGATGGACGTCATGGCCAACCATGGAACAAAAATTCGTCGTTATATGGAAAAGTATGGTCAGGATAAAGTAGAGGAATTCATCGACAGAGTTCTCTCTCTAGAAAACCTAATGGACATCAATGTTCTTTTTGAAACCAGTGAGATGAAGCGAAAAAGGGAAGAAAAGCTCGTTGCCCTGGAAGAAGAAGTCGCTGGTCAGGTGGATGATCGCTCTCAGGCCCTGAAAAGCTTTATGCGAAGCAAGGCCAGAAATGAAAGAGTAGATGCCTCTGATGATGAGTCAATATCAGAAGAAGATTTTGATCAAATGGCCCCTTCCGATGATATTGGTCGTCGTGATGTCATGAGATATTTGTTGGAATACGCTCCTCTCAAAGAATGGGAGGCAGATATTCTTGGCTGCTTAAGAGATGAAGCATATTATTTTCTTCCTCAACGTCTCACGAAGATCATGAATGAAGGCTGGGCGAGTTATTGGCATTCCAAAATCATGACCAAAAAAGCTCTTAGAAGTTCTGAAATTATTGATTTTGCCGACAAGCATGCTGGTGTTATGGCCATGAGTAGACAAAATATCAATCCATATAAAATTGGTATCGAACTCATGAGAGATATTGAGTATCGCTGGAATACTGGTAAGTTTGGTAAAGACTATGAAGATTGTACGGACATGGTTGAAAAGGCCCATTGGAATAAAGATTCTGGACTCGGAAGAGAAAAGATCTTTGAAGTCAGGGCCACTCATAATGACATTACTTTCATAGATGAGTTTTTCACTGAAGAGTTCTGTAATAGAATGCAACTTTTCACCTTCAAATATAACCCTCGAACAGGCAGAAATGAGATTGAAAGTCGTGACTTTAATGTCATCAAGCAAAAGCTTCTCAATTCACTTACCAATTTTGGTCAGCCATTAATTGAAGTGGAATCTGGAAATTATGCCAATAGAGGGGAGTTACTTCTCAAGCATATTCATCAGGGTGTTGACCTGGATCTGGCCTATGCGGCAGATACCATGAGAAACATTCACGCTATTTGGAAAAGACCTGTAAACATTGCAACCAAACAAGATGGTAATGAGATTGTTTACTGCTTCAATGGCAAAGAGATGAAACCAGTCTAGAACGCTCGGGTAAGGTCTACTCTCTTGTTTTTAAAGACATTTTAAAGGACAATTATACTTGTCTAATTACAAGGAATCTTAATTGATATTGCTTATGATCAAGTATATCCAAATTTTTATATTTTCTTTTACTTTCACTTTGCCGTTCCCTGCTTTTACAAAAACTGCCATTGCTACAGTCGTAAAAGTCCATGGGAAAGTCACAAAGCTTGTTCAAGGCCAGCTTCAAGCAAGAAAAGTTGAAAAGGGTGATCGTCTTTTCAAAGAAACCTCGCTTTACACTAAAGACTCCAGTTTTGTTCAAGTACAGTTTGATGACCAATCAATGCTCTCATTAGGTCCTAATGGAATGTTGGTAATCAATGAGTTCAAAAAAAATAAGCCAGGTCTTGTAACATTACTCAAGGGTAACATCCGAACTAAAATTGAAAAAAACGTAAGTTTGGAAAAATCAAAAAATAAATTTTTCGTTAGAACACGTTCAGCAGCAATGGGTGTAAGAGGTACGGAGTTTCAGACAACTTATAATCCTCAAAACAAAATCACTTCTCTTCTCACTTATGAAGGCGAAGTTGCGATGACCAAATATGATCTTGATGAACCGCTTGATTCCATTCAAAAGCCTACTTATCGTAAAGAAGTAGTCAGACGAAATGGGAAGGTAGAAGTAAAAAATGTTAAGGTTCTTGCTAAGCGTGGGCCATCTACAACTGAAGAACACATGGACTATGCACTCAGTACTGACGAAGCTGTTGTGGTCAAAAAAGGTCAATACAGTGGCGTAGTACATTCCTTGAAAAGAACGTCACTTCCCGTGAAAATCAATCCTGTTCAATATCGGGCCCTTTATTTGAATAAAGAATTCAAAGATAAATATTTGAAGAAAGAACTTTTCGTGGCCAGTGGTAATGATGTCATTAAAGATAAGACTCCAATCATTATGGCCCCTCAAAGTGCTCCATTAGAAGGATACTATAATCCAACTACAGGAGAGTTTGCACCGAAGTCTGGTGGTTATGTGGATTTCAGTACTGGACTTTATGTACCACCTGAGGAATCTGCTGAGTTTCATGGTAAAACGGGAACTTTTATTCCTAATAAGACAGGTCAGTTTGATGCAGAAACAGGGCAGTACATTCCTCCTAAAGGATTGGTTCTTGACGCTAAAAAAGGGTTCATCATTTCTGATAATAAATCCAAAGGTGAAAAAAAGAGAGTGTTGCTGGCCCTTCGTTCTGATTTGAACAAAGTGATTGCCCAGGACATTATTCTGACTGATCCGAAGAAAGATCAAAAAAATACAATTATTAGTGCGCGTGTTCTCAGTAATAGAGAGCGCTACACTAAAAATATGGTTTCATTCTCCATTCGACCATATTCTGAAACAATTGATTATACTGACTCCACCAATGGAACTTTTCAGTTAGAGGGAAGTGGAGGAAAGGCCTTTGAAATCGATTGGGAACACAATAGTACCAACCGCCTCCAGCTGACGACCGGTTTCATTGCCAAGATGATTGATTACAAGGACGAACCAAAACTTACCACTTACGATCTTGAGTTTCCATCTGACAATCTTTTCAGTTTTTACGGAGGTCTGAAATATTATCTTGGTAGTAGAACAAACTTAAAAAGTCGTTTGATATTTGATCAAGGTCACTACGTCAACTTCAGAAAGGTAAATAATGTCACAGATCCTCAACTCTCGAGAGTAACGGTAACCAAAGTGACAATTGGCGGAGAACTTGAGGCCATTCGTGCTCAGTCAGGTAAATACAGTCTTGATGTTGGATTTGAACTCATAAGTAATATGCTTAAAAATGCTGGTAACCTTGAAATCAGTCGTGGTTTTGGTTACGACTTTGATGTCTCAGTCAGATATTGGGCCGAGGTTTATTGGTGGATGAAAGCCGGCTTCAATATGGAAAGTATGTCTAATGACTTTACTGGGGACGGGTATACAGCAACTCACAAAGTAAGCTCTGCTGGTTTTCTTCTCAGTACTGGATATGCTTTTTAATTGGCCTTGATTTTGACCATTTGACTGTCGAGTTCTTCTATATCTTTTTGATCAATATAGATGTTTTCCTCAAGAGGCTCAGGGGTTACAAACTTCTTCACATTCTCAAGATTGAAACTATTTTCAGCTTGTATTTCATCATCTCGCTCGATTGTTTTTCCGATGTTTTCCCAGATGATCAACTGGTTTTGCAACCAGCAGTTTAATCCATCATACCTTCTACAAGCATTTTTACTGGTCAGATAGAGTGTTCTCGGATCGTTGTTTCGAAGTGCTACATAACTTCTCATAATGTCGATTTCAAGAGGAGGCTGTCCTTGATATTCGGCATCTAGAATACGAAGTTTTCTTTCGGCCAAGTCGAAATTTGACATGCGAATATGAAAAGCTGATTCGAGTGCATCTTTTTTCTGATGATCAATACTTTCGTCTACCAGTCTTCCTATAAGCTCAAGACCATCTTTCCATTGCTCTAGGATCCAGGCCAAAGGGATGGCCCTTTCCAGTGCATTAAGGCTGTTTGCTTTTTTATTCAGTGCAAGTTTGAAGTGACCAAAGGCCAGTTCATACTTTTTGTCTTTGAGGTTGATGTTTCCTCGAATGTTTTCTGCATTTGGTGTTTCAATATCTTCTACGAAGTTTTTGGCCTGCTCAAATTCACCTTTTCTGTAGTGGTAAAAACCAATCAACTCTCTGGTTCTTTTCGAGCGATATATGGACGAAGGAAGGGATTTAATATGTTTTTCAATCAAATCCTCACGATTCATGTAAAGACCGGTTTTAAGCCATATTCTGACCAGCTGTTGATCACTGACGATGTACTGAACATCAGCAGTTTGCATTCCTTTTATCTGGCCGAATTTTTTGGTTTTGAGTTTGTTCAAATTTTCCAACCAATATTGTTCATTATTACTGTAGAGTCTGGTCATGACAGAACAATAGGAGAGTTCTTGGGCGAGTTCTTTATCATATGAACCGACCATTTTAGTCAGGACTTTGAGTAGACAGATTTCTTTGTAATTTTCGACATTGGAAAATTCATGAGCGTTTAAAATTTTTTCAGTTTCTTCGTACTTTCCTTCAATGAAATTGATCCATGCCATATAGCGCTTTATGACGATTTTCAGGTCACTCTCATTTGAATTGATCTTGTTGAGGAAATATTTCGCCCATTCTGTATCTCCATTAACCAGGAATTTCTTGGCGAGAACAAGATTTTCAAGATCACTGGTTTTTCTTTCCAATAGGGTTTTCTGATTGATCTCTTCGATTTGATTCTTTGAAAAATTTGACCAATCGTCAGAGGGAACAGTGGCGCGAAGGTTTGAAACAAACCCGACTGTTATGAACAGGAATAGGAGTCCATAAACACCTGACTTCATGTAAAGATCATCGGAGTTTCAACCGATTAACTTAAGGAATGAAACAATGGATGTTGAATAAAATGGGAAGATGGATCTTTTTTACATTTTTGCTCGTCACGACCTTGATGAACAAGGCCCATGCACTTATTCCAATCGAAAGTATTATCCTTGGAAATTTTTCTGAAGATTATAAAAATGAGCTCTCAGATCCTCTCGATTATATTTTCAAATTAGATACCAAAGAAGATGAAGAAAAGCTTTCAGACTACAGAGAGTATCTTTCTCTTTATCGTGGCTTTTATGAAGAGGGAATTGGACTTGATAACAGATGTAAAGAGCGTCCAAGTGCACTCTATGGTAAGCCTTATGAAAAAGATAGAGTCACAAGAAGTGTCATCGCCAATCTCCAATATATTGGGCTTGACCTGATGACAAGGGCCATTCCTGAGTATGCAAAGTATTTTGAATTCACAGAACAAGATTATAGTAACCTGGTCGAAAAAATGGTTGGTAATTGGTGTAGTCAGAACCTGACAATCATCAGCCTCAAAACATTGAAAGATAACTTCAAGGCCAAGTATGAAAAAGGTGACAGTTTTAAACTTCCGACAATTGGAAAAAATCCACTTTTTCCAGAAAAGCTTTCTAAGTTTGTACCAGAAGACAAGGCTCGAGAACGAGAATTCAAGCAAACTTTAGAACTCTTTAAAGCATTCTGTTCCTGGGGTGGTGATATCAACGATACCAGGTTGCTCGTGCCTCTTCTAAGAAATCCGCAGATCATGTCTTTTGTCATCAGACAGATGGCCGGAATCAAATTATCATGGAATCAAATTGATCAAGGTTTCACCTATACAGATGATGACAAAACGGTAAGAGTTCATTGTAAAAATCTTATTTGTCGTCGATTAAGTCCTGCCAAATTCAAATCAGAAGTACCTCGTACTGTTGGCTCAAAAGGCTTTCATGACGACTTTCAACGTATCTATTGTGAAAATTTAAGAGATATTGATTATGTACTCAATAATCAAGTTCCAAAAATAAAAAGAGTTATCAAGAACATGACTTTTGATGATCAGAACTTAATGGTTTCTCAAATGATTGCTCTTTTGACAGGAGTACCGGACTTTCTAGTGAGAAGTGAAAAGTACACAGATGGACAAGATTGGATGAGAGCTAGTGTAGATAGAATATGGGATAACTGGGCCGAAAAACAATCTCAAAAGTTTGGAAAGGATCTTCTCTTTGAGGAATCACTCACTTTGGAATTGGTCGATACTCCTCTTTACTTTAATCGCTATCGTAAGAATTTCAGTGTTGTGTTCGATGTTAATCTTGGTGAGTTCGATAGAATTAATCAAATGGTTGGGAAAATTTCTACCAAGTTTGATGTTAAAATTTCAAAAGGTTTCCTGAATTGGATGAGAAAGCAACTATTGAATGACGACGATAATTTCATGGAAGTTAAAGAAAAGGCCCATCAAAGATTCAAAAAAATTGTTGCTGATTTTGTAGAAGAGGCCAGATTCAAATTTACAATACCTCCATGGAAAGGTGATCTTGAAGAGTTGATTGTCAGAGAAGTTTCAAGTCAGCTACTACGCATTAGAGGAAATCTTTATGATGTTGATGATCGGGGAATGGTGAATATTCCGATTGTTTTCAACTACGGTCCGTTCGCCTTGAAATATATCCGTTATCAGCATAAAGTGAACAAGAATCAGGAAAATATTAAAAAAACGTTCGAATTTTTCCAAAATCAACGCGCGTCAAAGGCCTCTCTAGGTCAATAGTAAACCCATTCAAATTGTGTTAATATCCGCTGCAAACAGTGAGTGGTCATGGCCAAAAAGAAAGAAAATAAAGACCCTGAAGTTCTGATTCCAACTCTTGTGGATCAGGATGAAGTGGAGACTGAAGAATCTTCTGAAAAAGATGTCGATGATTTTATAGAAATCGAATCTGAATCTGAAGATGACAGTAGCGATCTCCTTCCTGTGGAAATCATGGGTAAGGATCTGGCCCTCTATACTCCAAACAAAGACACTGACCCGTTTACTCATTATATTCGTCAAATCAATCAATACGATCTTCTTTCTCCAGAACAAGAGAAGGCCTTGACTCAAGCTCTCCTTGAAACAGGAGATATAGATGTCGCGAAAAAACTGGTTCTGGCGAATCTTCGTCTGGTAGTCAAAATTGCGATGGAATATCGTTATGCCTATAGCAATATCATGGATTTGATTCAGGAAGGGAATATCGGGCTGATGAAGGCCGTCTCTAAATATAATCCTGAAAAAGGGGCGAAACTTTCTTATTACGCCAGTTGGTGGATCAAATCCTATATTTTGAAATTCATTCTCGACAACTTTCGCTTGGTGAAAATTGGAACAACCAATGAGCAAAAGAAACTTTTTTATAACCTTTTGAAAGAGAAGAATCGTCTTAAAAGTATGGGAATCAGCCCCGACGTTAAAATGATCTCCGAGAATCTTGGAGTTTCTGAGAAATCCGTGAAATTGATGGACAAAAGGTTGGGTGAGCGTGGTGGCGAGGTCAGTCTCGATAAGCCAGTTAACGTCCATTCAGAATCTCGAGCAACGCTAGGCGACATGATCTCCGATACTAACGATGTGGGAATCGAAGAAGAGCTAGCGGATCGTCAGGGTCTAGAACTCCTTCAAGAGCATCTCAATGACTTTATGGAAGGTCTAAAAGAAAGAGATAGGGAAATCTTTAAAAAACGGCTACTTAGCGAGGTTCAGCCTTCGCTTCAAAGTATTGCTGATGAGTATGGCGTCTCAAGAGAGCGTATCAGGCAGATTGAAGAGCGTCTGATGGGTAAACTTAAGGTTTACATGTCAGATTATATCCGCTAAATTCCCGAAAATAGATTTACCCGTTATCTAGGTTTGGACAATAAGGTCTCTACTTGGTCCTGGGAAGGAGTAATTATGATTACACAAGAAGAAACAAAGCAGTTGATTGCTAAATTTGGTAAAACTCCAACAGACACTGGTTCTGCTGAAGTTCAAATTGCCATTTTGACGACAAGAATCAACAACCTCAAGTCTCACTTCGAAAAGCACATTCATGACTACCACTCAAACAGAGGGTTGATGAAGATGATTGGTCGAAGAAGAAGACTACTCAAGTATTTCCACAATAAGAACCGTGATGAGTACGGAAAACTTATTAAGGAACTTGGACTTAGAAAGTAAAAGAAAAAAGAGGGGAAGCTTGGCTTCCCCTTTTTGTTTCTGTAAAATTTGAGTAGGAAAAACAAGGAGATGGGAAGAAATTTAGGGGATATTTGAAAAGTGGCATGAGTCCTTTTGAAATATCTTTTAAATTTCCAAAATCTTCTCAATTTTCCAGATATTAATTTAAAAAGCGCATGCCTTTGAGATGGTCTCAAAGGATGAGATGTTAGTGCGCGAATTGGAGTTACTTATGAATGAAAACAAAAAAGTTTTCACAACGAACTTTGGTGGAAAAGATGTTTCCATCGAAACTGGTAGAATGGCAAAGCAAGCTGATGCTTCCGTTCTTGTAACAAGTGGAAAAACGCAAGTTCTTGTTACTGTCTGTTCAGCTACAACTGTTAAAGACGGGCAAGACTTTTTCCCTCTTTTGGTTGAGTACACTGAAAAATTCTATGCGGCCGGGAAATTTCTCGGTGGTTTCATGAAAAGAGAAGGGAGGCCTACTACTCAAGAAACTTTGAATGCTCGTTTGATCGATAGACCTATCAGACCACTTTTCCCAGAAGGTTATATGTTTGACACTGTTGTCAGTGCTACTGTTCTTTCTTATGGAAAAGAAGGCGACCCAGAAGTTCTCGCCGGAATTGGAGCTGGAGCTGCCCTAACTATTTCTGATATCCCATTTGCCGGACCAATCGCTACATGTAAGGTTGGTAGAATTGACGGTAAACTTGTGATCAACCCTGACTTTGACGAGTGGGAAAAATCTGATCTTGAAATCGCTGTTGCTGGTTCAAAAGATGCCATTATGATGGTTGAAGGTGAAGCTCAAATCGTTCCTGATAATGAAGTCCTTGAGGCCATCAACTTTGGTCACGATGAAATCAAAAAATTCTGTGAATTCGTAGAAGGAATCAGAAAAGAAGTTGGTAAAGAGAAGAGACATTTTGAATCTGCTGCGGCCAATGAAACAATGATGAAAGCTGTTACTGAGAAATACTCAGGCGATGCCAGAGCTTGTCTTAACATCGTTGATAAAATGGAAAGACAAAAAGCAACTAAGGCCCTTATGGCCAAAGTTAAAGAAGACATGAGTGCTGACAGAGCTGCTTGGGGACTTACAGAAGACCACAGCACAGGTAACGAATCTTACAAAGCAGTAGACGAGCTTCTTTACAACATGATGAGAGCAGACATTCTCGATGAAGAAAAACGTATCGGTGGAAGAAAGCTAGATCAAGTAAGACAAATTGAAACAGAAGTGGATATTTTGAAGACTCCACACGGATCTTCACTTTTCACCAGAGGGGAAACCCAGGTCATGGCCGCTGTGACTATCGGTGGTTCTGTTGGTGAAAAAATGAACGACAGAATTGTTGGTCAACACTATGACAAATTCTACCTCCACTACAACTTTCCTCCATTCTCAGTAGGTGAGGCAAGAGGTGTAAGAGGTGTTGGACGTAGAGAACTTGGGCACGGAAATCTTGCAGAAAGAGCTGTTAAAGCTGTTATGCCAGATGATTTCTCATACACAACTAGAGTTGTTTGTGAGGTTCTTGAGTCAAACGGTTCTTCTTCAATGGGATCTGTTTGTTCTGCTTCTATGGCCCTTCACGACGCTGGTGTTCCTTTGAAAGCTCCTGTTGCAGGGATCGCTATGGGACTTGTTACTGACGGTGACAGATTCAAAGTTCTAACAGATATCCTTGGTGATGAAGATCACCTTGGTGATATGGATTTCAAAGTTGCAGGTACTGCTGATGGTGTAACAGCTATTCAGATGGACATCAAGATTACTGGTCTTACTAGAGAAATCGTAAACGATGCCATGAAACAGGCCACTGAAGGACGTCTTCACATTCTTAATGAGATGGCCAAAACCATTTCCACAGAAAGAAAAGAATTCAAAGACGGTGTACCTAAGATTGTTTCTTTCAATATTGATAAAGACAAAATTGGTGCTCTTATTGGTCCTGGTGGGAAAAACATCAAGAAACTTCAAGAAGATTTCTCAGTTGATATGGAAATCGATGAAGACGGAACTGTACGTGTTGTTGGTACTGATGCTGACAAAATCAATGGATGTGTTGAGCTTGCTAAAATGCAAATCAATGGACCTGAAGTTGGTGCTGAGTACAAGGCCAAAGTCGCTACCATTAAAGAATACGGTGCCTTTGTAGATATCGTGCCTGGAGTAGGTGGACTTGTTCACGTATCCGAATTCGCTGATGAAAGAGTTTCAGATCCAAATGAATACGTTTCAGAAGGCGACATGATCGATATCAAAGTAGTCGAAATCGATAAGATGGGAAGACTCAAGCTATCTGCTAAAGCAGTTAAGCCATTGACAAAAAAGAGCTAATTTATGTCGATTGAAGTCAAGCTGAAGAAGCTTTCACATTTTGATGCTGATTTGGCCCTTCCTTCTTACGAAACACTATGGGCGGCAGGCGCGGACATTCGTGCCTGTCTCGGTCCAGGTGAAAAAATGGTTATCAAGCCTGGAGAGAGAGTTCTCATTCCAACAGGTCTTTCCATGGAAATACCTCAAGGATATGAAATTCAAGTCAGACCAAGATCTGGACTTAGTCTCAAAACTGGCTTGATGGTCGTTAATAGTCCAGGAACAATTGATTCTGACTATAGAGGCGAACTCAAAGTCATTATGGGGAATCTTGGAAAGGAAGACGAAGTCATCAATCATGGTGATCGTGTTGCTCAACTACTTCTTGCCCCTGTTATTCAGGCCAAGTTTGAAGTTGTTGATGAACTGACTGAAACAAAACGAGGATCCGGAGGATTTGGATCAACAGGAGTTGAATAATGGATAAAGCAGTTGCTTATACGCAAAGTTCGAACAAGGACGAAGCTTTTGAAAACGCAAAGTCGCAGATCACAGCGGACTACATTGCAAAATTCAATGTCAAGGCCGACATCTCTTATGACAAAGATGCAGGGAAAATTCATGCCACAGGTAAAGGATTTGAACTGACTCTACAATTTACAGATAACGAAACACAAATTACTGCGAAGATGGGAATGCTTTTGAAGCCATTTAAAGGCAAAGTGATCGAAACCATCGAGAGAAAGTTGACCAAACATGTCTAAACATACAATTACACTCCTTCCAAGCGGAAACTCTGTTGAAGTAGAAGAGGGAGTGGATCTACTAAATGCCCTTAGAGATGCTGACGTTTATATCAAATCAGGTTGTGGCGGATTCGCTTCATGTACTGATTGTATTATCAAAGTCAGAAGTGGAGAGGATAACCTAACTGCTCCTCCAATCGAAGAAATCAATCTTCTAGGAAACGTCTTTCATATCACTAAGGAAAGACTCGCTTGTCAGACAAAAGTGACTGGTCCTGTAACTATCGATATATCAGCTCACGACAAAGATGCAGATAAAGAAAAACTTCGTCAGAAGACATCCAATATGTCTAAGGCCAGAACTAGAATCAGAAAGCCTGCTGAACAGGAAAAAGTCTACCAAGAAAGACGTGAAATGGTGGCCGAGAAGCACAAAGAGGATGATACCTGGGAAAAACATTGGGAAAAAGACAAAGATCCATCAAAGCCTAAAAAGCTAGGAGGCGGTTCTCGTCCCAAGCCATTCCGTTACGACGACGAAGAAGAGCGTGAGAAAGAAAGGCTTCAAAAAGAAAAAGAAAACAAAGAGAATTAAGGTACTGTGTCGAGATCTACCCAACATCTTGCTGATGCATTCATCATATCACCAGAAATATAATACTTAGTATTCAAAGGTAGTGAGTCACCACCATCACTACCTCTAATCAAAGATAATGCATCACAATCACAACTCGAGCATTGTTTTGTGAAAATCTCAGAATCTGCCAAATCGGTTCCTGAGTCATCTTCACACACATAGCCTGGGAAGAAAGGAGCTATACTAATAGGAGCATCTGCCATCCAGTGCATGGCCATGGCATAGTGAGGATAATTACTATACTCTGGATGTGC